>JBBIUO010000126.1:0-10628 GCA_037440205.1 Chloroflexota bacterium | reverse complement strand
TGGTAAGAGCCAAGTAAACCATGTTCAAGCCTTTTCGTGAACTACTGATTATACTTCACGGGTGTATCTGAAGTGAAAGGCAACCACTCAGGCAAGACCCTAAAGGTCTCCCGTGTCATCGGAAATGCGTTTCGCGCATGAACTTTCTGCAAAATTGATTTCTCGTTTTGCGCGAAAGACCTTTAGGGTCTGTATTCACAAAAAGCGGCTGAACAGTCACAAACTTCAGGGCAATTGTAACAAAAACAACCAACAAGGAGAAAAGTCTCATGGCAGGTAAAAAAGTACGGGTCGCCATCATCGGCGTGGGGAATTGCGCTTCCTCGCTTGTGCAGGGCGTCCAGTTTTACAAGAACGCAAAAAAGGATGAAACCATTCCCGGCATCATGCACACGCAACTGGGTGACTACCACGTCCGCGATATTGAATTCACCCTCGGCATTGACGTGAACGCCACCAAGGTGGGCAGGGACCTTTCCGAAGCCATCTTCGCCGAACCCAACAACACCTACAAATTCTGCGATGTCCCCCGCCTCAACGTGCCCGTCGTGCGCGGCATGACTCACGACGGCCTCGGCAAATATCTCAGCCAGGTCATCGAAAAGGCGCCCGGTTCCACCGCCGACATTGTCAAGTTATTGCGCGACACAAAAACCGATGTGGTCATCAACTTCCTGCCCGTCGGTTCGGAGATGGCGACCAAATGGTACGTGGAACAGGTCATCGAAGCGGGATGCGCCTTCGTCAATGGCATTCCCGTTTTCATCGCATCCTCCGAATACTGGGGCAAGCGTTTTGAAGACGCCGGCCTGCCCATCCTCGGCGACGATATCAAGAGCCAGGTCGGGGCGACGATTGTTCATCGTGTGCTGACCAGCCTCTTCGTAGATCGAGGCGTCAAGATCGACCGCACGTATCAACTCAACTTCGGCGGCAACACCGATTTCCTGAACATGCTCGAGCGCGAACGTCTCGAAAGCAAAAAGATTTCCAAGACCAACGCCGTCACCAGCATGATCCCCTACAAACTCGACCCGGACAACGTTCACGTCGGCCCCAGCGATCACGTGCCGTGGCTCACCGACCGCAAATGGTGCTACATCCGCATGGAAGGCACCACCTTCGGCAATGTGCCGCTCAACATGGAACTCAAACTCGAAGTGTGGGACAGCCCCAACTCCGCCGGCGTGATGATCGACGCCGTGCGCTGTGCAAAGATCGCGCTCGACCGCGAACTGGCCGGGCCCATCGTCGGCCCGTCGTCGTATTTCTTCAAGACACCGCCCAAACAATTCAAGGATGAAATCGCTCATCAAAAGGTGGAGGATTTTATTGCGGGAAGGTCGGATGAATAATTCAGTGATCAGTAATCAGTGGGACGTTTGCACAAGCAGGCGTCTCTTTTTTTTCAGGTAAAATCCAGCGCATGAAATCCAATCACCAATCACCAATTACCAATCACCAATTACGACTGACAAACCGCTTCATCCTTAACCTCAGCCTGCTTGCCCTTCTATTGGCAGGATGCCAACCCGCAACAGTGACCGCCGACCCATCCGCCATTCAAACGATCGCATTCGAAACGGCTCTCGCGCAGATCAGCGCCCCTACACAGACTCCCGTCCCAACCGATACGCCCGTCCCCACAGCGACCGTTCCGCGCACACCGCCTGCTTTACCGGCAATCTACCAATCCCCCATCCTAAAACCTGAAGACCTTCCGCGCACCTACGTGACCGATACCTGCACGTACCTGCAAAACAAATGGAATCCGAACAACGCCGCGCCCGGCACCCTGGTCATGGTGGTGATGTTCCATGGCATCACCAAGGATGCGACCGCGGGCGTCAATCAAATCACCACGAAGGATTTCAACAAGTTGATGAACGACCTGCATGAAATGGGCTTTCAAGCCATCAACACCCAGCAGATGGTGGATTTCATGTACAGCAACGCAAAGATTCCATCGCGCTCGGTTTTGCTGGTGGTGGACGACCGCCATTACGCCGAGTCGTTCAACGAACATTTCCGCCCGTATTACGAAGAATGGGGCTGGCCTGTGGTGAACGCCTACATCGGCCTGGATGAGCGTCCCGATCTTTGGGCGGAAAACGCCGCGCTCTCCGCCGAAGGCTGGGTGGATTATCAGGCACATGGATACATCCACAACATCCCCATCTCCGATTCATCCACTGACGAATTCATCACCGCAGAATTGAACGGCGCGATCACCTCCATTCAAAAATATATGAACAAGACGCCCATTGCCTACATCTGGCCGGGCGGAGGATTCTCCCGCCGCGCCGTGGAGATTGCCACGCAACTGGGCTACAAACTTGGCTTCACCGTCAACCCGCGCGGGCCGGTCATGTACAACTGGATTCCGCAGGCGGATGCGATCAACGCATCGAACCCGCTGGCGATTCCAGAAACCCCGGCCGGCAACCCGCTGATGACCATTCCACGTTACTGGGATACGGACGCCCGCAGTCAACTGGATGGCATCCGCGCCATCGGCGATCAGGCCACGCAATACGCCGAGCAGAACAAAGCCATCGAACTCGAATACTACGACATCGTCTGCGCGCCCACGTATGGGGCGATTCCGCCGGCACAATAGAAACGTACCGCAAGATTTATCTTGCCAGCGCCAGTTTGGCCGCCAAAGCAGGAGCAACATGAATGTTGCGGTACTTGAATTTCGTTTACAATACAGAACACATGAAAACAAATCCTGATTTCATCAGAACCATCCTTTACCGCTTTACCACCATCCTCACCATCGTATTCATTTTGATCTCCTGCGAGCCATTTACCACCGCTCCAGGAACAGCCGCACAAAGCATCACCCTCACCAACACAACCGATCAAACCGGCGACGGCACACAGACGCCGCCCGCGCTCCCCGCGCCGTATCAATCCACGTACTTGAACCCGCTGGATACGCCGCACACCTACGTTCAAAACACCTGCCAGTACCTGCACAACAAATGGAATCCGCTCAGCGCCGAACCCGGTACGGTGGTGATGATCGTCATGTTCAACGAGATCGTCATGGACGATTTCGACCGCATCATGGAGCAACTTCACGACCAGGGTTTTGAGGCGATTGACACGAAGCAATTGCTTGCGTTCATGGAACGCAACGTCAAAATCCCGCGGCGCTCCGTCCTTATCATCCAAAACGACAGCCAGGAGGCGGACGACCTGACGCGAAATTACCGCGAATACTACGACCGCTGGAAATGGATTGTGGTCAACGGCTGGACCAGCAACCCGGATGCGCCCGAATATTTATGGCAGGATAACATCGCGCTCGAACAGGAGGGCTGGGTGGATCATCAAGCCCAGGGCATGACCCCAGGGACGGTGCTTTCGGACGATTCATCCAAAGCCGTGATCACGCGCGAACTCAAAGACCCGGTGACCGCGTTCGTAAAACTGTTCAACAAAAATCCCATCGCCGTCATCTGGCCCGGCGGCGGATTTGGAATGCGCCCGGTGGAGGCGGCGCGCCAGGCTGGCTATCAACTCGGCTTCACAAATAATTCCCGCGGCCCGGTGATGTACAACTGGGTTCCCCTCGCCGATGAACTCGACCCCAAACGCCCCACGTACATCCCCGAAGGACAGATTGACGACCCGTTGATGACCCTCCCGCGCTACTGGCCCGACCAGATTCTGAACGCCATAGACAAGGTACGCCGCATTGGCATTGAAGCCCGCGCTTATGCAAAGGCAAATAAAAAAGTGGAACTGGAATACTACGACATCGTTTGCGCCGACACGTACGGCCCGATGCCGACGCCGTAACTCACATTTTGGAGGCCATCCATGTCCGACTGCATCTTTTGCAAGATCATCAAAGGCGAAATTCCCGGCACAATCGTCTACCGCGACGAGCAGGCCACCGCCTTCCGCGACATCCACCCCGTCGCGCCGACCCACATCCTGATCCTGCCGAACAGGCACATCGACTCGGTCAACATGCTCACCGAAGGCGATGAGCCATTGATCGGTCATCTGTTCCTCGTTGCCAAACAACTCGCCGCGCAGGAAAAGATCGCCGAGGACGGATACCGCCTCATCATCAACACCAACGCGGGCGCAGGGCAGACGGTCTTTCACATTCACTTGCATTTGCTCGGCGGCAGGCAACTACTAAAAATGGGATAATCATCGAAGCGATCAGCCCGAAACGACTGGTCGCTTTTTTATAATAATTCGTCCTGAGCGAAGACGAAGGACGGTTTTCAAAATACATTTCAGGTATCCTGAAATCCGTGCTTCGACTACGCTCAGCGCGAAAACAACATGGAGAGATTTATGCCCGAACGAGATATTTACCTGCTTTCCCCGCGCGCGCTCAGCCCGGAGACCATTGCCGTGGCGTTTGCCAAAACGTCCCGCGCGCCCGAATCCTTCCGCGAGATCGCCGCAGAATTGAGCGATGAACAGTCTGCAAAATTCCACGAGAAATGGGTCGTCGGGTACGGTCACGCCTCGGTTGCCGAACACGCCATCCTGCACATCGCCTTTGAAAACGTCTCGCGCGTGGCAATCGAAGCCATCGAAAGCAACCGCCTCGCCTCCTACACCGAAAAATCCACGCGCTACCAAAAGTGGGGAATGGATGATTTTACGATTCCGACTGAGCTTAATGGACATCCACTACGCGACGAATTTATCCAGACCGTTCGCTTCCTTTTCTCGACCTATGCCGGGTCGCTCGACCCGGTGAAGAATCTCGTCGTTGAGAGGACTCCGCGCCGCGACAACGAATCAGACGAAGCCTACGACCGCCGCATCCGCTCGCAATACGTGGACCGATGCCGCTTCATCCTGCCCGCCGCCGCCAACGCCAACGTGGGCATGACTGCCAATGCCCGCGTCATCGAAATGATGATCCGCAAGATGCTCTCGCACCCGCTGGAAGAAGTCCGACAGATCGGCGCGAAGGTGAAAGAGGTCTCCAAAGCCGAAACGCCCACGCTGGTGAAGTATGCGGATGTGGTTCCGTATTTTGTGGAAACGACAGCAGAAATCGCAAAACGCAAATCGCAAAACGCAAATCGTAAATCTAAAACTCGTGCTGAGCCTGGTCGAAGCATCGCAAATCCAAAATCGGACTGGTGCAACCTGATTGACTTCGACAAAGACGGCGAAAAGAAAATCCTTGCCGCCGCGTTGTATCGGTTCAACGAAATGCCGTATGCCGATGCGCTGGCTTACGTCAAATCGTTGAAGAAAAAGGAACGCGAAGCATTGGCCGAAACCCTGCTTGGCAAACTCAGCCGGTACGATGTTCCCCTGCGCGAACTGGAATATTCCACCTACACCTTCGACCTTGTCATGGATCAGGGCGCGTACGCCGAATTCAAACGTCACCGCATGATGACACAGACACCCCAGCGGTTGACGACCCGGCTCGGGTACGCGATTCCGCTCCTCGTAACAGAAGCAGGTTTCGGGTCGAAGTATGAAGCGGCGATGCAATCCGCAATCGAAATGTACGAGAAGTTACACGGGTTCAATCCCGACGTCGCGCAATACATCGTCCCCAACGGATTCAACCGCCGCGTGCTGGCGCAATTCAATTTACGTGAGGCGTTCGCGTTTTGCCAATTGCGGAGCGCGGCCAACGCGCATTTTTCGATCCGCCGCGTGGCGCAAAAGATTTACGAGGAAATTGCGCGCGTCCACCCGCTGTTGGCGAAGTACATGAAACTGCGCGAGGAAACCTGGCAAAGCGTGGAGGAATATCATTTTACGAAGGTGTAACGGAACGACATCCACCGCATGAAATACAATGGGTTATTCATTGAATTGGTGGCGGTATATCAGTAAGTGATGTGGTGCGGAATGGCATTCCGCATACTCGCAGTTCAGCGGGATTCCATCCCGCTCCACGATACCCATCACTTACATCAGCCCACTATGATTGAATTTACGCGCTGCATCTGACTGTTAAGACGAGCCTGCAAGAAGTGATGCAACCCGGCAGATGAAAATCACCGCCCCAAAAACGATCCACCAAAGGATGGGAATAATTGTGTTCCCTTTTCGCCAATATTGGATTGCCATTACGGCCGCAAGCATCGAGGCGGACAGCAGGAGGATGATTATGCCAATCCCTTGCGCGATGAGCACGTCATAAAATTCAAAAAAGAACCACGCCCAAAACGGCCCAAGAACGGCGAAGACAAAAAAGATGCCGCCATCCTTTAAGTGCAAACGTCCATACGCGCGCCAGAGATTGTGTGGAACGAGTTGCGCGCCGGCATACCCGATGAGAAGGGGGATGAGCATTTCGATGACTTCGATCCAAACCGCCGGCTGGATTCGAAGATAGTACCGCGTCAGCGAAAACGCAAAAACGACAAAATACCCGAGGTGGAAACCGATGGATGCCCCCTGATAAATGTATAAATGAAGCGTCAACCTGTTGACGGTTCTTTGCTCCCGCCAAAACGGATTGTTTTTAACGGCAGTCATGATACCGATGAGAAACGGCAGGATGACGCTTCCCGCCGCGTATAAAGCCATGTCCTGCACCGCGTCTTCCCGCGAGGCAAAAGGCCATTGCAAAGACGGGGCAATCATCCAATAGGCGACCAGCCAGATCCAAAGCCACGCGAAAAATCGCACACCATCGAAGACAGTCCACCGGCCTGTGACCTTGTTGATGACCGCAACGACAACACGCGGCCACACAGGCGGCGGGCCTTCTCTTGCTTCGGCAAGGATTTTCTAGAGCTCCACAGGAAAGTTGAAAAGAACACCATCTTGAAATCCGAAGTTTTGCGGCGGGTCGCTTGACGATACTTGATAAACGCCCTCCGGGAAAATCTCTTTCTTCTCGCTGTCATTGAGGGGACGGTAATTGCCAGACTCGAGCAAAAGGTTTGCATCTGCCAGGGTCTTGATTCCCCCGTGACGTTTCAATATTTTTATCAGGCTGGTTAACACCAAACGGTGACTGGCATCAATTTTACTCTTGCCGTGTTCCCAATCGCTGACCGCCGCTCCTGTGTAGTGGCCCCCCATTTCATCAAACAAAAAATCCCCAATCTGCTTCTGTGTGAGAGGCTTTCCAGTTTTTGGGTCTTCACACTGCCTCCGAAAATGGCGGAGTTGTTTTCCGAAATTCGAATTGCTCACAAGCAGAACCTCGAATTCAACCGGCGCTTGAAAAATTCAAGCAATTGACGATGTACTTTGCTGTGGAAGAAATATAAACTGCAAATGGTTTCAGAGTTTGCACCTTAACAATCGAATCACATTATCTTTTCGGAGCCCCACGCAAGTTGGATTCTTATCCCTGTATTTGGGATGGAGTGAAACTTGATCTCCGCGCCGATCAACGCGGCGCGCTCGACCATGTTGGAGAGGCCGAAGTGACGGCCCGCCACCAGCGTATCCAGTTTGGAGCCGGTGTCGAAGCCCTTTCCATCGTCGTGAATATTCAGTTCCACTTTTTCCGAAGTCAGGGTTCCGTGGATGGCTATGGATTTTGCGTCGGCATGGCGAAGGCTGTTTTCGCAAGCCTCCTGCACAATGCGGTAGAGATGCTGCTCGATGCTCTCCGCATAGCGCACTTCTCCATCGGCGCGCAGGTCAACCACGATGGCGATTGTATCCTTGCTGCGTTCCATCAGGTTGTCGGCGAGCCCTTCGATGGCAGGTTTCAGGCCATACATCAGCATGGGCGGCCTCAGGTCGCTGACGATTTCGCGCAGGCGGCTGACGACCTCATCATAGTTCGCCTGGAATGCCGGTGGAACATCCAGCCCCAGGTTATTGCGAAGGGTCGCCAGTTGATGAAGAACAACGTCGTGAAGGTCGCGCGCAAGCCTGTTGCGTTCCTGATCGTTCCTTTCCACATTGGCCTCGTACAGTTTGCGCACCCGCTCAGATTGCAGAATATTGCTCAGGGCAATGGCGGTCTGGTTGGCGATGGATTGCAGGATGGGAATCTCCGCCTGCGGGTAGAGGTCGTCGGGATCGCGCTGTCCGAGCAGCCAAAAGCCGATGAAAGAGTCACCCGCCTTGAGGGGAAGAATGAGGCGGATCCATCCATCTGCCGGGGAAAAGCCGGGGATGTACTTCCCGCTTCGTTCGACCAGTTGGCTGATCCCGTCTTCGATGGGCATTGACTCCGCTGGGACATTTTTGGCAAGTAGTGTTCCCATCCCGCCCTCGTCAACATGCACGAAGGCGAATTGACGAACGAACAGACTCGGAAACACTTCATCCTCGAGCAGTTGCAGAAGGTCGTTTATGGATGTGCAGGCCGCGATGCGGCTGGAATAGGTTCCCTGCAAATTCTGATAGGGAAGCCGCACGCCCAAAAAGCGTTTCTCCACGAAGGTTTGAAAGATGGGGAAAATGGTAATTGCCAGGTACATGGCAGCAACGACCACCAATACGCCGATAATGATCGCCGTTTCAGCGCTCATTTCCAGGTTCATGATGGGACCGACGAGAAGCAACAGGGCCGTGCCGAACAGGATCAAAAACGCATAAAGCGAAATGAACCGGTTGAGGCGCACCTCCAGCCCGCCCAATTGGCGGCGATAGATGACGTAGAAATACACCAGCGGCATGATCGGCAGGGCGAAGAGGGCGGCAGGGCCAAGATAGGGAACCTCGCGGTTGATGATAAGAACCCCAAGCCCCATCGAAGGCACAAAGGCAACAGCGATGGCAATGGCGAGCGTTATTACATCACGACGCCGGTCTGCCTGCTGTTTGTAGTGCGAGCCTTCCAAGATGATGCTTCCAAGCAGGGCTATCAGGAAGGCAAACACGTAGAGGTTTTTGGGGAGTAGTTGCAGAAGTTCCGCCGCCGCAAACACAAAGCCCGCCAGGTAGATCACCCCCCATGTTGTTTTGGACAGTTCTTTGAGCGGACGGGGGAACGCCCAATGGAAATGCAGGTAGACAGGCAATAACAGCCACGTGACGGCGTGCAACAGGATAGAACTTTCCCAGAGATGCGAGTGAGACAGGGTGCCAAAGATCAGCCAAAGCGCCGTGAGGTAATTGGCGGCGATGAACAACCTGCGGCGACCATCCTTCGGGCGCATCAATACCTGTACTACGGTTCCACAAATCCAGAAGATAAAGGCCAGCCACCAAATATTGAAGAAGCGTGTTTTGAACACTTCATGGTCAAACCCCGCAAATTTCCACGGGATGGTTGTGTCCGTGCCGTTTCGGGTGACGGTGATTTCCACAATTTCGCCGGGTTGAACGCCTTCAAAGAATACAAGCCTGGAATCTTTTTTGTAGTCTTTCCAAGAGATAGGACCAACCTGCACCAAAATATCACCAACTTGCAGGGATGGCGTTTGTTGGGAATAAATCTCCACAATCTGCCCATTGCTATTGTTATAGGCAAACCCCGGATAAGGGGAAACAAATAAAATGCCGTAGGTGTACCAGATCAATATAAAGAATACGGCGAGGGGAACGGGCAGTTCACCGATTTGCCAGCGTCGAGACAGGTGTAGTGGACCCACAAAACTGAACAGTCCTGTAAGGGTTATAGAAAATAGGAGTGTTGAAGATGCCGAAGCGAAAACACTACACAGCCGAGTTTAAAACGCGGGTGGTTTTGGAGTTGCTAACCGCTCAAAAAGGACTGATGCAAGCCAGCCGCGAGTATGAGATCAAAGACACGATTCTAAGCCGTTGGAAACAAGAATTTCTGGAGCGAGCTCCACAACTGTTTGGCAGAGAACAGGCGGATAACCACGAGGCAGAAGTACGGATTGTCGAGTTGGAACGCATGGTTGGAAAACTGACGTTGGAGTTGGACTTGGCAAAAAAAGCCTTGGGCTACTCGAACTGGATCGGCAAGCCAAACGGAGAATAGTTCAGATACTGATCGAGGAACATTCTGCCCGTCCAGGAATGGCTTGTCATGTGTTGGAATTGCCGCGCAGCAGTTACTATTACCATTGTCTATCTAGCGGTCATCATGGATGTGTTCACGCGTTCCATTCGAGGCTGGCATCTCAGCCGCACCCTGGATCAGAACTTAACCCTACATGCTCTAAATCAGGCTTTGGCTCAGGGTTGCCCAACGATGCACCACAGCGACCAAGGTATTCATTATGCTTTCAGGAACTATGTCCAGGTATTGCAGGCGCACCAGGTTCAGATCAGCATGGCCAGCGTAGGCAAGCCAGAAGAAAACGGATATGCAGAACGCCTGATGCGCACCATCAAGGAAGAGGAGGTTGAACTTTCCGAATATAATCAGTAGATCACGAAAACCTCGCGTAGTTTGCGCTCTCTGGCGCAAATTAGGCGTTAGAGAACGCCAATTACGCGCTTTCGTGAAGTACTGATAATGATTTGGATGATGCCCGTGAGCAGATCGGGCAGTTTCTGGAAGATGTGTACATGACCAAGCGCATTCACTCGGCTTTGGACTATGTCACCCCAGCCGAGTTTGAAGCGTCCTGGCTTGCCAATTCGTTATCCACCCCTTAGCTGGATGTCTTTTTTGTCCAACTTTTGGGATCCACTACACTTCCTCTCACAAAACACCCTTCCTTCATGAGAGGAAACCCATGACCACACAACAATTCCACCCCATAGAAATTGCGGGGATCAAG
>JBBIUO010000125.1:10307-10658 GCA_037440205.1 Chloroflexota bacterium | reverse complement strand
AGCCGCCAGGCCACCGGCAAAGTGACCGGCTTCATCGGCGAGTTCTTCGGCGCGGTGCAGGCCGTCAAGGTTGCGACCGCGGAAAAGAACGTCATCGGTCACTTTCACAAACTGAACGACGAACGCCGCAAATTGACCGTCCGCGAGAAACTCTTCGACGAGGTGCTTGGCTCGATCTATCGCAACACGTCCACGCTGGGCACGGGTGTCATTCTCGTGCTGGTCGGTCAAACCATGCGCGCGGGCGAGTTCACCCTCGGCGATTTCTCGCTCTTTGTTTATCTCCTGCAAAGCATGAGCGACCTCACCACCTTCGGCGGCATGTTGTGGGCGCGTTACAAACAACTCAAC
>JBBIUO010000125.1:765-10247 GCA_037440205.1 Chloroflexota bacterium | reverse complement strand
GCGCTCCCCGAAGTGACCTACCCGACAAAAACCGCCTCAGACCGACTACGTGAGTTGGTCGCTGACCATTTGACTTTTCACTACCCTGATTCAGTCAACGGCATCGCAGACATTTCCCTCAAAGTCAAACGCGGCTCGCTGACGGTCATCACAGGCCGCATCGGCTCTGGCAAGACAACCCTGCTCCGCGCTCTGCTTGGATTACTACCGATACAATCTGGCATAATCAAATGGAACGGAACTACGATCCACGAACCAGGTAATTTCTTCATCCCGCCGCGCTGCGCCTACACCGCGCAAGTCCCGCGCCTGTTCAGCAACACCCTGCGAAACAACATCCTGCTCGGCCTGAACAAAAGCGACGACGAAATTTACAAAGCCGCGAAACTCGCCGTCATGGATAGAGACCTGGAAGGACTCGACGACAACCTCGAAACGATGGTCGGCGCGCGCGGAGTCAAACTCTCTGGCGGGCAGGCCCAACGCACCGCCGCCGCCCGCATGTTCATCCGCGAAACAGAGCTCGTCGTCTTCGACGATCTCTCCAGCGCGTTGGATGTGGAAACCGAGCGTCAACTTTGGGAGCGCATCTTCGCATCAGGCAATGAACTCACCTGCCTCGTCGTCTCCCACCGCCGCCCGCTGTTGAGACGTGCCGATCACATCATCGTTCTCAAAGACGGCAAAGTTGAATCCGAAGGCACGCTCGATGAATTGCTGGCCTCCAGCCAAGAAATGCGTGAGCTTTGGAAATTGGAAGAATAGATGTCATTGCGAGCCGCGCTCTTTGCGGCGAAGCAATCCCCGTGTACAAGGAGGTTGCTTTGTCGCTTCGCTCCTCGCAACGACATGGAGAAATAAAAATGGACATCATCACAGGAAAGATCCTGAAATATCACAACTGGCAGGATGGAAAAATCATCGGCCTTGCCAAGGATGCGGGCAATAAATTAATCGAACGCGGCATGGATCGTGACGCAGCTTTGACTCAACTGGAAGCTGTTCGGCAAAACCCAGGCAGTTTCCTCGCTGATTCCATCCTCGCCGACCTCGCCCGCGAGTGCATCCGCATGTCACAACCAGATGAATCCGCCGCAGAAGAACTGCGCGAGCTGCCCCTGCCCTTCCCCATCTGGGGCGCGGAGCAAATTGAGCAAGGCGCAATCCAGCAAATGGAAAATGCCATGCGCCTGCCCGTCACCGTCACTGGCGCGTTGATGCCTGATGCTCATGTCGGTTATGGACTGCCCATCGGCGGCGTTCTGGCAACGGATAATGTCGTCATCCCGTATGCTGTCGGCGTGGACATTGCCTGTAGAATGCGTCTCTCCCTCTATGAAGTCTCGCCGATTCTCATCGGGCAAAAGAAAGGCATGTTCGAAAACGCTCTCTGGGATGAAACCGCCTTCGGCATGGGCGCAAAATGGACGGGCAGTAAACGCGCCCAACACGCCGTTCTGGACGATCCCGCCTGGGATGCGACCCGTCAACTGAAGACTTTGCAGGATACGGCATTTGCTCAACTCGGCACGAGCGGAACGGGCAATCACTTCGTCGAGTGGGGGTCCTTCCGCCTGCATGAGCCGATGTTCGGCTTACAGCCTGGCGAATACCTGGCCCTGCTCTCGCACAGCGGATCACGCGGAGTCGGCGCGAAGATCGCTGATCGCTACAGCAAACTGGCAATGGAGAAACATCCTGACCTCGATAAAAGTGTTCGGCATCTTGCATGGCTTTCGCTGGATTCAGAGGACGGTCAGGAATACTGGCTTGCGATGGAACTGGCTGGGCGTTTTGCCTCGGCGAATCACTTCATCATCCACAAGCGCGTTGCCGCGGCGATTGGTCTCAAAGAAGTGGCGGTGGTCGAGAACCATCATAATTTTGCATGGAGAGAACAACTCCCCAATGGGCGCGAAGTCATCGTCCACAGGAAGGGAGCCACGCCCGCAAGCAGAGGCATTCTCGGCGTCATCCCAGGCTCGATGGGTGATGCAGGCTACGTCGTCCGCGGAAGAGGCGTGAGCGAATCCCTTGAGTCGGCGTCGCATGGAGCGGGCCGCAGGATGAGCCGCAAAGCCGCCATCAACTCCATCAGCAAGCGCGAACGGGATGATTATCTGAAAGAAAGAGGAGTCACCCTGCTCGGCGGCGGCATTGACGAGTCACCCCAGGCCTACAAGCCGATTGACGAAGTCATCACTGCCCAGCACGATCTGGTGGATGTGATCGGCAAGTTCACACCGAAGATCGTCCGCATGGCCGATGAGCCGGGGGACATTTAGAAATTGCCCTCCCAAAGACGGGAGGGCAAAATATTTTGCTTGCGGGATTCTTGAATTGGTTGTATTCTTTCCATACCGTTTCGTCACGCGCAACGACAAACCCCGCCAAAGGATGACACATCTGCCATGAACAAGAAAAAATCCAAAAAATTTCAGGATGCGCTTTTGAAGTTTTCACAGGAGACCAGTATCGAAAATCGCGACGCGATCGAAGATGGTCTGTGGAAGGAATATGGCGCCGAGCAGGTCATCTTTGTGCTGGACATGTCGGGCTTCTCGCTTCTGACACGCAAATACGGAATCATTCATTACCTTTCGATGGTGCGGCGGATGCAACTGATCTCGGAACCGATCATCGAATCCTACGACGGCTGGGTAATTAAATTTGAAGCAGATAACTGCTTCGCGGTCTTTCCCGACACGCTTCCCGCCGTCCAGGCCGCGATTGCCCTGCAACTGGCTTTCGGCGCATCCAACCTGATCACACCTGAAGACTTCGATGTGCATATCTCCTGCGGAATTGATTATGGAAAAATTCTGATCGTCGGCGACGAGGATTGTTTTGGCGACCCGGTCAACCGCGCCTGCAAACTGGGCGAGGATGTGGCAACGGCGGATGAAATTCTCGTCACGCAAACGGCAATGGAAAGAATACCCCACGAAGCCGGCGTGAAATCCCGCCCGGTCAATATCTCCGTTTCCGGAATCAGCATTCCGGCTCATGCAATTGACTATCGCGGATAAATTCGGGTTCTCAAAAGTTTTTGCGCCGCGCGCTTTTTCGACATCTCCCACCCCATTACTTATGTTTTATTGCAGAAGTTGGGCTTTGATCGTATCCTTTCTTTACACCAATCGAAAGGAGATTCCCATGAAACGCCCAATTCTTTTCTTCATCGCGTTATCCGTCGTTTCCCTGATCATGACCGCCTGCTCGCCTGCCACGGCCACACCCGCCCCCATCCAGCCAAGCCCGGCGCCAAGCGACACCCCCGCTCCAACCGCCACCCCAACCTCCACTCCTGAGCCATCGCCCTTGATCATCACCATAAACATTTCGCTTATCTCAGGTCGGGGCCGGACGTGGATTATCCGACCATCTCCGACGCCTACATTCGGGGAACGAAAATGGAATTGCTCGCTGTGTACAAGGACTGGTTCTATGTCAAAGCGCCGGACGAAAAGATAGGCTGGCTCTATCTCGCTTGGATTGACCTGAATACAATTGAAATGGCAAGCGTTCCCACGCCATCCTTCCTCCCTGACCCACCTGTGCGCCCCACTCTTAAGCCCACCCAGTCCTCCGGATATCCAAATCCATAAATGAACCCATCGTCTCGCATCCAGCCCTTCCACGCTTTTATGAACGGCCTGATAGATTACGCCGGCCTCTTTCCGCCTGCCAGTTTGAATCTCGCGGATGCCCTGGAAGAATACAGCCGCTATCTTCCCTCTGCCGACAACTGGATGCTGGGCCGATTCATCATCCCCGCTGCCGATTTATCCAGCCTGCCGATCCTGCCGCCCGCATGGCGATTTTCCGTCCTTGGCCACAGTGGAAAGGATGCAGACGAGTTCACCCTTAATCTGAAAACTGATCTGGCCCGCCTGCAAACATTTCGTCAAACCCAAACCGCTTCGACGGATGTCTTTGAATTGCGCCTGCCGTTGACCGTTTTCAATTCTCCCAGCCAGCTCCGCGATTTGCTCGACCAAGCCAGCCACCAATTAGCCGGTCAACACAACCTTATCGTTTTCTACGAAATCCCGATGGATGAAGAATGGCGTAGAAACATGACAGCCGTCATCGAAGCCATCTCGCAACTTAACCGCCGAAACAATCGCCGCAACGGATTCAAACTCCGTTGCGGCGGCGTTGTTGCTTCCGCCTTCCCAACAGCCGAACAAATTGCCCACGCTTTGCTTCAATGCCGGGATCATCAGGTGCCGTTCAAAGCCACGGCAGGACTACATCACCCCATCCGCCACTATAATGAAAGTGTGCAAACCAAAATGTACGGCTTCGTCAATGTCTTTGGCGCAGGGATATTGGCATTTGTCCACAACCTACCCCCCGAACAAACCATCCCCATCCTCAATGACGAAGAGCCTCGAAATTTCGATTTTTCTGAAACCCGCTTCTCCTGGAAAAATCTTTTCGCCGCTTCCGAAGAAATTGCACAAGCGCGCAACAATCTGTTGATCTCCTACGGCAGTTGCAGTTTCGACGAGCCCCGTGAAGACATGTTGAAGTTGGGCTGGGTATAGAAAGCAGCGGCGACTCTAGTCGCTATTTCCACCTCAAACGACTGAAGTCGTTACTACAACACAAAACAGAAAAAACTTTAATGCTTACATCTTTCATCCCCGTTCATCCTGAATCGCATTTCCCCATCCAAAACCTGCCATACGGAATCTTCAGCATGCTCAACGACCAGCACCCTCGCGCCGGCGTCGCCATCGGCGAATATATCCTCGACTTGAGCGCGCTCGAAGAGGCTGGTCTTCTCAAAACAAAAAACATCTTCAATCAGCCGAATCTCAATCCGTTCATGGCGCTCGGACGCGAAACATGGCGTGAGACCCGCGCCGCGTTGCAGCACCTGCTTGCCGAAGATACTCCAACCCTGCGGGACAATTTAACATTGAAACAGCAAGCCATTCACCCGATGGGCGAAGCGGTTCTTCATCTTCCCGTCAACATCGGCGATTACACCGACTTTTATTCATCGAAGGAACATGCAGTCAACATCGGCTCGATGATCCGCAGCAAGGAAAATCCGCTCATGCCAAATTGGGTGCATCTGCCTGTCGCTTATCACGGGCGCGCCAGTTCGGTCGTCGTCAGTGGCACAAATATTCGCCGCCCCAACGGGCAGACCATTGCCGATGGCGCAGACAAACCAATCTTTGGCCCCAGCCGCGCCATGGACTTTGAACTCGAAATGGGATTCTTCATCGGCCCCGGCAATGAACTCGGCACGTCCATCCCCATTTCGCAAGCCGAGGAACATATTTTTGGTCTCGTGCTCATCAACGACTGGAGCGCGCGCGACATTCAAAAATGGGAGTATCAGCCGCTCGGCCCCTTCCTCTCGAAAAATCTCGCCACATCCATTTCGCCCTGGGTGGTCACACTCGAAGCGCTTGAACCTTTTCGCTGTGAAAACCCGGCACAAGACCCAACCCCGCTCCTATATTTGCAAAGCCCCGGCCCCGCGTCCTACGATATTCTATTGGAAGTACTGATTCAAACAGCGCAAATGAAGGACCCCATGCCCATCGCCCGTTCCAACTTCCGTTATTTGTACTGGACGATGCGCCAGCAACTTGCACATCACACCGTCAACGGGTGCAACATGCGCCCCGGCGATTTGCTTGGTTCCGGCACCATCAGCGGCCCCAAGCCCAGTTCCTACGGCAGTCTGATGGAACTCACCTGGCGCGGCGCAAATCCAATCACCCTGCCCAGCGGCGAGAAGCGCACCTATCTCGAAGACGGCGACCGGCTCACGCTCACAGGTTGGTGCCAGGGCGAAGGCTATCGTGTGGGCTTTGGCGAGGTCACAGGCAAATTATTGTCCGCCCAAAATTAGATCCGTCAGCTTGGTCGCCAATCCAAGATACGTTTCGGGGGAAAGAGATTTCAACTTTTGCCGCGTCGCATCATCAACATCAATCGAATCGCACCATGCTTTGTAATCGGCCTCAGTGAGGACTCGTCCGCGGGTTTGTTCTTTCAACGATTCGTAGGCGTCGGATTTGCCTGCGGCGCGGAGGATGGTTTGCGCGCCTTCGGAGACGACTTCCCAATGGGCATTTAACTCCGCTGTGAGTTTTTCTTCGTCAGGAGCAATGCGCTTCATGCCGCGCTGGAGGTTGGTCCACGCCAACAGGCTGTGACCGAACGCCGTGCCAAACGTGCGGCGGACGGTGGAGTCGGAGAGGTCGCGTTGCAAACGAGAGACGGTCAACTTTTGGGCGTAGTGATTGAAGAGTGAATTCGCCACGCCGAGGTTGCCTTCGGCGTTTTCAAAATCTATCGGGTTCACTTTCTGCGGCATGGTGGATGACCCCACTTCGCCCGCAACGACGGCTTGCTTCAAATATCCATCGCTGATGTAGCGCCAGATGTCTTGGGCGAAGTCAATCAGAATGGAGTTGGTGAGGCGGATGAGGTCGAAGTAGCGCACCCAGTTATCGTAGGGGAGAATTTGCGTGGTAAGTAGATTCGGTTCGAGACTGAAACTGGAAACGAATTCTTTGCTGAATGAAATCCAATCTATTTGAGAAGCGGCGGCTTGCAAGGCGTTGAAGTTGCCTACTGCACCTGTTAACTTGGCTTCGAATTTGTGAGAGACAATCTCGTCGCGAGTCTTTTTGAGGCGGGCGGTGTAGACGGCAAATTCCTTGCCCAGTGTGGTGGGAACAGCGAACTGTCCATGCGTGCGGGCGAGCATGGGGATGGATTTGTATTTGAGAGCAAAATCAGAGAGATTGGTAATTAGTAATTGGTAATTGGGGAGGATGATCTTGTCTCTCGATTCTTTCAGGGCAATGGCTTGACCGATGCTGTTCGTGTCTTCGGAGGTCAAGCCGAAGTGAATCCAAGGGATCAGGTCTTGCAACGACGTGTTCTCGAATTTGCTTTGGAGGAAATATTCGAGGGCTTTGACGTCGTGGCGCGTGATGCGTTCAAATTCCACGATCGCTTCCGCGTCGGCGGCGGAGAAGTTTGGAAGGATGGATTCGATTCGGGCGGACTCGGGATCGGTCAAAGGGCGGATCAAGCCCGTTTTGGAAAGAGCAGACAAGAAGTTAAGTTCGACGCGGACTCTATCGCGCAGAAAAGCAAACTCGGAGAAGTAATCGCGCAGAGGCGCGGTCACATCGGCATAGCGTCCATCAAGAGGAGAAAGAGCGTGGAGTTCATCCATAATTTGAGAGATAATCTGAGATGATTGTATCGTAATGCGCGGTGACATTGAAGCCTTTGGTGGCTAGATGTTTGCGCATGGGAAACGGAATCTCAGCGCGTTTGCTCAGGACTTCCAAAATATGAGTGTAATCTGCTGGATCACAAACCAGAGTTACACGTTCGTGGTTTTTTGCCGCGGCGCGGATAAGGGTGACGCCGCCGATGTCTATGTTTTCGATGGCGTCAGCGTAGGTGACGTTGGGCTTGGCGATGGTCTCTTCAAAAGGATAGAGGTTCACAGCCACGAGATCAATGTAATCCCAGCCGAGGTTGAGGAGTTGTTGGTGATCGGATTCGGTGGGGCGGGCGAGCAGTCCGCCGTGGATGGCGGGGTGGAGAGTCTTGACCCGTCCGCCCAGGATTTCGGGCGACTTGGTGTAATCCGCGACTTCGGTGACGGGGATGTTATTGTCGCGCAGCAGTTTGGCGGTCCCGCCCGAGGCGAGGAGAGTCCAGCCGAGGGAGGCGAGTCCTTGGGCGAATTCGACGAGTCCAGTTTTGTTGTGGACGGAGAGGATGGCAGTGGGCATGGGTTAGGTTCCTTTTGTAAACGGACTTTGATAAACGGACTTTGTCACGGATTCACGGACGAAAACGGATATTGTCTGCGAGTAGAGTTTTGATGGTTTGAATTAAGATGCAATGTTCAGTTTGGTGGACACGGGTTTCAAGGGATTCGAGCGTGTCATCTTTGTGGATGGGAACAATCTCAGTTGCCAGCACGGGACCATTGTCCACCTCTTCATCGGGGACGAGGTGAACCATGACACCTGTGTGTTCGATCTCGCCACGTTGATAGGCTTCGAAGGCGCGTTCAATGGCGTGTGTGCCAGGGAAGGTATTAGGCAAGGCAGGGTGGATATTGATGACTTTGTTGGGGAAGGAGGAAAGAAAGGAAGAGGAAAGAATTCGCATCCAGCCAGCTAAGATGATGTAGTCGGGTAGTTTGGTGGTCACATAGTCGGCTAGTCTTTTGTCGTACTCTTGGCGAGTCTCGGTTGTAAGTTTAGCGAAGTGAATGGCTTCAACTCCTGCATTCTTGGCGCGGATGAGTCCGTAGGCGTCTGCTTTGTTGCTGATGACCGATATGACCTGGGCGTTGAGTTCGCCTGACTTGCAGGCATCAAGGATTGCCTGCAAGTTAGAACCATTACCTGATATAAGAACGACGAGTCGGGAAAGAGAAGCCATCAGTAATCAGTGACCAGTGATCAGTTTAATGATGGAAGAGGCGCAAACCAGAGAAGACCATGGTCATGCCGTATTCGTCGCAAGCGGCGATGACGTCTTCGTCGCGGTTGGAGCCGCCTGGTTGCAGGACGTATTTCACTCCGCTTTTGGCGGCGCGGTCAATCGAGTCGCGGAAGGGGAAGAAGGCATCGGAACCGAGAGTGACATTGGTAAGTCCATCCAACCATACGCGGCGTTCTTCGGCGGTTAACTGATCGGGAATTTCAGTAAATACATTTTTCCAGTTCTGCTTCTCCGCCTCCGTTACATCGGGTTGCAGGAACTGGTCAATGGCGTTGTCGCGGTCGGGGCGTTTGACGCCTTCCTTAAACGGCAAAGCCAAAACGGATGGATGCTGGCGCAGTCGCCACAAGTCCGCTTTGGAGCCAGCGAGACGGGCACAATGCACACGCGATTGCTGTCCCGCGCCGACGCCGATGGTCTGTCCATCGGTCACGTAGCAAACGGAATTGGATTGTGTGAACTTGAGCGTGATCCACGCGATGAACATATCGCGTACCGCAGATTCGGATAGGTCTTTTTGCTTGGTCACGATGTTGGCGAAATCTTCATGGGTCACAAGGCGGTCGTTACGGCGCTGTTCCATGCTTATGCCGAAGACTTGGCGTACTTCGGTCAACTGTGGTTCGTAGGCGGGGTCAATTTGCACGATGGCATATTTGCCTTGTTTCTTCTTTTTCAAAATCTCCAGCGCTTCAGGCTCATACGCGGGCGCGATCACACCGTCAGAGACTTCACGCGAAATGAGTTTCGCGGTGGGAACATCCACGGTGTCAGACAGGGCAATGAAATCGCCAAAGGATGACATTCTATCCACGCCGCGGGCGCGGGCGTAGGCGGTGGCTAATGGCGAGAGTTCCATGTCATCTACGAAGTAGATTTTCTTGAGAATATCGGTCAACGGGACGGCGACGGCAGCGCCTGACGGGCTGACATGTTTGAACGAGGCCGCCGCGGGCTGCCCAATG
>JBBIUO010000125.1:0-755 GCA_037440205.1 Chloroflexota bacterium | reverse complement strand
CCAGCGGGGGCTTCTCGATGCGCGAAGGTTTCCGCGGGCTGACCGATGACCTGCTTCAACTCCCGAACCAGTTGCCACGCGTTGAGCGCATCCAGCAGGTTGATATAGCCTGGCGATCCGCCAAGGACAGTGATGGGTAGGTCACTGCCATCTTGCATGTAGACGCGGGCGGGAGTCTGATTGGGGTTGGTGCCGTAACGGAGGGTGAGGGATTTCATGATGTATTCCTTATAAACGGACTTTGTAACGGACTCGCGGAAAAGAACGGACTTTTAGTAAGCGGGCTTTGTCGCGGACTCGCGGACGAGAACGGATTACGCGAGAATGGTTTTGCGTTCACCTTCGATGAGTTCGCCGATGATGAAGGTGGGGTCTGAAATGGATGATTGCAAATCATTGACAATGGATTTATCCACAATGGCGACCATGCCAATGCCCATGTTGAAGACGCGGTACATTTCTTCGATGGAGATATTACCCTGTTGTTGGATCAACTTCCAAAGTGGAGGTACATTCCATGAGTTGAGATGAATAACTGCACTCAAGGCTTCGGGCAGAACACGCGGAATGTTTTCGATAAATCCGCCGCCCGTGAGATGGGCAAGGGCTTTGATGTGTGGCAAAAATGAATATAGGTCGTTGAAGTAGGAACGATGAGGGGCAAGCAATGTGTCTGCCAGTGAGCAGCCTAGTTCGGGGTGAATGGATTGCAAGTCTGCGCCTTCAAAGACTTTGCGAATGAGCGAGTAGCCGTT
>JBBIUO010000124.1:10463-10752 GCA_037440205.1 Chloroflexota bacterium | reverse complement strand
AGTTTCTGCGCCCCGCGCTCGATATTCCATACTGCCATCACGAAAAATGGGATGGCACCGGCTACCCGCGCGGCTTGCAAGGCGGGCAAATTCCGCTGGCCGCGCGCCTCTTCGCCGTGATTGATGTATGGGATGCCCTGCGCTCCGACCGGCCTTACCGTCCCGCCTGGAGCAAAGAGAAGACACTCCACCACATCAAGTCGCTTTCAGGTTCGCACTTTGACCCGGCAGCGGTGGATGCTTTTTTGAAGGTCTTTGCCGCCACGGAAAGTCTTTTACCCTGACCAAT
>JBBIUO010000124.1:0-10408 GCA_037440205.1 Chloroflexota bacterium | reverse complement strand
GCATATTCCGCGGCACGCAGGCCCATGGTCTCGCGGCGATGCGGATCGCCCAACAGCAGGGAGAGTCTGTTGCACAAGGCTTCCGGGTCGCTATCGGGAACCGTATAACCGGTCATCCCATCCTGCACAAGGTAGCCAAGTCCTCCCACCTCCGAGGCGATCACCGGCGTGCCGCAGGCCATCGCCTCCAGCGCCACCATCCCAAACGACTCATACAGCGATGGCATCACCAGCGCCTCCGCCGCGGAATAATAATATGGCAGGGTATCCTGCCCGCGTTTGCCGAGAAAGACCACCATGCCACCCATGCACAACTCGTCGCACAATTTTTGCAGGCGCGCCATTTCAGCGGACATGTTTTCGGGGGTCACATCCGGCTCGCCGCCGATGATTGCCAAATGCACGGGGCGGTGCAGGCCGCGCAAATCCAGGCAGGACATCGCATGAATCAACGTATCCACGCCTTTCAACGGTTCGATGCGCCCCACAAACAACACCATGCGATCTTCGGATTTCAAGCCGATGGTTTGCTTTGCTTCACCGGGCGGGATGGGATAGAAATGACACGTATCCACGCCCGGCGGAATGGTAACCAGTTTACGGTCGTCTGCACGATAGAGGAAACGCAATTGTGTGAATTCTGCCAGCGTGGCGACGACGATCCGATCCGCCCGACCGAGAACCTGCCTCTCGCCTTTGAGGCGATCGGCCCCGGCGCGTTCATCCTCCGAACGCGCCACCCGATTCTTCATCTCGCCCAGGGTATGGAACATGTGCACGATGGGAGTCCCGCCCCAGGCATCGCTCAACGCCTCCGCCGCCAGCCCGGACATCCAATAGTGGCTGTGGATCACGTCGTACTTGATTCCCTTTTCGGCGGCAAATTGTTTGACTCCCTCCACAAATTCGGGGATGTATTTTGCAATATCGCTCTTGCTCTTTGGCTCTTCGGGCCCGGCCGGGATATGCACCACGCGATTGCCGAATCCCAATTCATGAACCACGTGCGGCACGTGTTCATCCTGCGAGCGGGTGAACACATCCACATGGATTCCCATCCGCCCCAGTTCGCACGTCAAATCGCGGACATAAACATTCATCCCGCCGGTATCCTTGCCCCCGAGGGTGGCCAGGGGACAGGTATGATAGGAAAGCATTGCAACACGAAACATAATCTGACAAATCTCCAGCATACAGACAACGCGGAAAGCCGAAAACTTGCGGGTTTATTCGTAATCCTTTATAATCCCGCCGCTGTAGGACAAGATTAATCTTGTCGTACTTTGCCACCATAGCTCAGCTGGTAGAGCAAACGATTCGTAATCGTTAGGTCGTGGGTTCGTATCCCACTGGTGGCTCAAACATTTCTTACGCATCCCGCAGGGTGATACTCCTTGCGGGTTTCCTTTTTAAAAGTAGAATTGTAAAGAACGCTGTAAACATGAACAAATTCACTCAAAAGGGCTCCGCTTCCACAGAAAAGGCGCACCCGTCCGACAGGCGCGGGATTCTTCTGGCTACCCTGGCGGCCGGGGTCGTGGGCGCCTTCCTGCTTGCCCTGATAAACATTGACCGCGCGGAAATGATCCCCCTCGGCATGATCCTTTCCGTCACTTTGTTGATGGGATATTTCGGGTATCTCACCGCCGCGCGCTGGATTTCATTATTCACGGCGCTGGCTGTCATTTCAATGCTCGTATTTCGGAACAATGGCATCCGCGACACGGCAATCTTCGGGTTGATCGTCATCCTGATCTCGGCAGGCCTGCTGGCCGAAAGAAGAGGCACCGTCATTTTCGGGGCGTTGATCCTGGGGGAAATCGTTGTGTTCGGCGTGCTCGAATCACAGGGGATCGTCTCGAATCAATTCAGCCGATTCAATTATTTTGAGGATTATTTCTCGATCGGTCTCAGCGTTGTGCTGGTGACCCTTTTGCAGTGGCTGGTCATCACCCTCCTGAACAAAAACATAAGAAGCGCGGAACAGGAAATCAGGGAACGCAAGGCCATGGAAGGGCAGTTAAGGGACGCGGAAAACAGGTACCGCGGTCTTGTGGAACAGATCCCTGCGGCCGTTTACCTGGCTGAACCGGGGGCCGAGGGAAAATGGCATTACGTCAGCCCGCAAATCGAGTCCATGACCGGCTTCGAGCCCGAGGAATGGACAGGCGACCCGACCTTGTGGTACCGGCTGATCCACCCAAATGACCGGGAAAAAGCGGTAACGGAGGAGGCCGAGGCAATCAGCAGGGGGCAGATGCCCCGCACGGAATACCGTCTGCAAACGCGGGCCGGTAATTACATCTGGGTTCAGGACCAAAGCCTCCGCTCCATGGAGAACAACACCCTGCAGGGATTCCTGCTGGATATTACATCGCGGAAACTGGCGGAAGACGAGCTGAAAAAACGTCTCATCGAATTGAACGCCGTCCGCGGGGTCAGCGAAGCGCTCATCCTCCAAACCGACCTCAAACGGCTCATCCAGCAGACCGGCGACCAGATTCGAATCACATTTGGAGTGGACAATCTCTTCATCGCGCTCTTGGACGCGGGGACGAACCAGATCCATTTCCCGTTTTATTTCGAAAAAGGCTGGCAGGTACAGGCTCCCCCGCTGACCTTCGGAAAGGGGCTGGCATCCGCGGTGATAAAGTCGAAGGGGCCGCTTTTGATCAACGAGAAATGGGTGGAGGTCTCCGCGCAACATGGGGTGATCTACTACGACAACAACCCCGCCAAATCGTCCCTGACCATGCCGCTGATGATCAGCGAGAGGGGAATTGGTGCAATCTCCATCCAGAACATGGAAAGCGAAAACGCATTCACCGAAAACGACGTACGCCTGCTCTCGACCATCGCCGCGAACCTGGCGGTCGCAATCGAAAACGCGCGATTGCAGGAATCGCTGAAACGGGAACTGACCATCCAGGAAAGGCTGGTGGAGGAACTCGAAAAGAAAAACGCGGAACTGGAACGGTTCACCTACACGGCATCGCACGATCTCAAATCCCCGCTCATCACCATTCGCGGTTATCTGGGATACCTCGAGCGCGACGCGCGCGACGGCAACTTCGAACGACTGGGACAGGATGTGAGCCGCATTTCCGAGGCCGCCGAAAAAATGCACAACCTGCTCAGCGACCTGCTCGAACTTTCGCGCGTCGGGCGAATCATGAATATGCCGCAGGAAGTCCCATTCGAGGAGGTGGTGAAAGAATCCCTGAGGCGGGTGGAAGGCCAATTGACGGCCGGGCAGGTCAAGGTCGAGGTGCGAAGCGATCTTCCTCACGTCATCGGCGACAAGGAACGACTCATCGAAGTCATCCAAAACCTGGTGGATAACGCCTGCAAATTCATGGGCGATCAAACAAATCCGCTTGTTGAAATCGGCGCAAAAAAAATGGAGAACGAAAATGTCTTTTACGTAAAAGACAACGGCATCGGAATCCAAAAGGAATTTCACGAGAAGGTGTTTGGGCTGTTCGATAAACTCAACCCAAACAGCGAAGGGACGGGCATTGGGCTGGCGCTGGTGAAACGCATCGTCGAAGTGCATGGCGGGCGGATATGGATCGAGTCGGAAGGAAGCGGGAAGGGGACAACCTTTTTCTTTACGCTCGCCGAAAAAGTGCCCACATAAAAATATCCAATTCAAATTTTGGAGAACCAAATGAACAAAACCATACGCAACATCGTCATCGTCGCGCTCTTCACTGTGGGCGGCGGCTGGCTCGGCATCTGGCTCAACAACGTCACGGGCAACACCCTGCCGCCCATGCAAAGTCTGGGTTCGCTTGTCTGGCTTGCCACGCCCGTATTATCGGGCATTCTGCTTCGCGCTTTCGGTGGGGATGGCTGGAAGGATTCTGGCTTTGGGCTGAATCTCCCCTCAGGCTGGATGTGGTATCTGGTGGCGATCCTGGTCTATCCGCTCGCTTCGCTCCTGCCCTTTGGACTGGGCGCCCTCCTCGGCATTCTCTCCGCTGACGGTTTTATCCAGCAGAGATTCGGCGCGTATTTTTCCATCGCAGGCACAATGTTCGTCGGCTCGCTGATGAAAAACATCTTCGAGGAATTTGCCTGGCGCGGCTATCTCACCCCGCGACTCGATGCGATAAAAATCCACCCGATGCTGTTTTCCTCCTGCACAACGTCATCAACGCCCTGAGCATGCCTCTGCTCATGAATGGATTCATCAAGGTCAACGGCCCGCTGGGATTCGTCTTCACCCCCACCAACGACGGAATCATCACCTCCATTTTGTTCGGCCTGGCGGGGTGGATGTTGTATCAATATCGCATGAAGAAATTGACGGGATAAAAGTGACGGTCACCTTACGAGGTGACCGTCACTTTTATTTACTCAATCCCATCAAATATGTGATCGAGCACATCCTCGCTCACATCGAAGACCGAACCATTTTCAGGGATGGCTTCCTCCATCATCCACTTCGGGAGGCGGTCATCCTCTTTGGTGAAGCCTGCGCGTCTGTTGAACTCGCGTTCCAGTTTGATGGTTTCTTTTCCAAGCGCCTGCAAAATATTATCGGGCAGATCGTCCCAGCCGTAACGGGCTTGAAGCAATCGCTTCACCACGCCATCGGGAGTCGCGGCGTAGCCGAATCCCGCAAAAATGCACGCTCCCAGCGTATCGTAGCCAGCCATATTTAATTGCGCGTTGAGCGAGACGTCCCTCTGCGCGTTCGGGTCGAGATGATTGACCTGCGCGCGGATGGTGAGTCCACACGTGTGATCCGCGCCCTGCGGCGTGGTGGCATAGGTGAGTCCCGTGCCTTTGATGGAGCGCGGCTCATACGCGGACATGGCCTGTCCCTTCACGACCGGCACGCGTTCGATGTTGTACTTCTTGCCAACAGCCGCCGCGCCATCCCCAAGAAGCCGTCCCAACTCTGTCCCCTTGCGGATTTCGTCAATCAACCTCTGGGCGCCTTCTTCACTTCCCCACTTCATCAAGCCTGCCTCCGCCGCGACGCCGAGCGCCGCGCCGACTTCGATGGAATCCAGCCCCAGGTCATTGACGTGCCAATTCAAACGTCCGATTGAATCGAGAGAGTCAATGTCGAGGTTTGTGCCCATTAAGCCGATGGTCTCATATTCCAACGGCGAGACGATGGTCTTCCCATCCTCCCCGCCAAAGACGTTCGAGCATTTGATGGTACATCCCGCCATGCAAGCATGGGATGGATCAGATGGCTTGCCGCGAGTCAAGGTAAATTCGCGCAAGGCCTCGCCGCCGACCTTTTCCACTTCATCGAATGTGCCGCGTGAAAAATTATGCACAGGGATGCCAGCAAAGCGTTGCGTCAACTGCGTCATCGCGGCAGTGCCATAATCCCGATACGTAATGGATTGCGGATGTTCCATGACTGCCTTGCTGTAATCTTTTTGCGCGACTTTGAACGCTTCGGGACTCACGATGGGCGGCTTCTGTCCCCCGGCATGATCGAACACGATGGCTTTGAGTCCCTTCGAGCCCATCACTGCGCCGAGTCCGCCGCGGGCGGCAATACGCGCAGGGATTTTGTCCTTGTCAATGTTCTGAATCCCCGCCGATTTCATCTTCATCTCGCCGCCGGGACCGATCATGGCAATGGCAACTTTATCGCCATATTTTTCGAGCAATTTCGGCGCAGTCGCATACACTCCCAAACCAACAAGGCCTTTAGGGTCCTCGGAGACCCTAAAGGTCTGCTCCCATTTCGCGCCGTTCAACGATAAATGCAAAACCCAAAAACCTTCTTTTTCGGGAATATCTTCAATGATGAGCGCATGGATGCCCATGTGCGACATGTGCAAGCCCGTCCGCCCGCCCGCGTTGGCTTCCTTGATTCCGCCCGTGAGCGGAGATTTGCCGCCCACCGAAATTCTATCGGTGGACGAGAGCATGTGTCCCACCAACAGCCCAGGCGTGAAGATGAGTTTATTCCCCGCGCCAAGCGGGTCACATTTCGCGTCCACTTCATCCACCAGGATGCGCGCGATGAGTCCACGCCCGCCAAGGCGTTGCCAGGTTTCGGGGACAGGTTCACGCTTGAGCGTTTGTTCGCGTACATTCACACGCCATATTTGGGGCTTGTATTCGGTCATAGCCATTTCTCCAATTCAAAGCCTTCTGCAAACGGGTTTACAAAACGAACACCTTCCAATACCTGTCCATGCTGGAAATCTTCGCTAAATATGGTGGGAATTTGATGCAAATGAGCGCAAGCCCAAATCTGAGCATCATAGTAGGACATGGAATAATTCCTCACAGCGCGGGCAGCTTCCCGTACGATGTTCGGCATGATCGGATAAACGGGAAAAGATCGAAGAAAATAATCTGCTTGAATCTCCGCTTCTGCAAGGGTTATCTCGGGTATTTTTCCACGCGAGACCACATTGAAAAATTCGGACACGGATTGGATACTTAAACCGCCCTGTTGATGAGTCTGCAAACCGACCAAAATCTGGCGCGACCTGCTTTTCTTTTGCGGCTCGGACAAATCGCAGGAATACACCAATACATTCGTATCAAGCAGAATCGCGGTCATAGCGTCTCATCCGATCCTCATAAAGTTCCTCGCGTGTCCAGTTACGAGGGCGGGGCGTGACGGGGCCCCGCTTGTCCAATTCTTCCCAAAACGCAATCATCCTGCGCATGGCTTCGTCATCATACATGGGGCGATAAATTACGGACTGGCGCATTTCATTTTCCAGCGCGCGGCGAATAATCTCTGCCTCGCTCAAATTGCTCGCCTCAGCCACTTTTTTCAGGCGCTCTTCCTGGCTTTTTTGGATATAGATTTGCTTGCGAACCATCTGTTTCATAAGGCTCTCCTGTGGCTCTACATCACATTATACATCACGAAATCAGGCTGGCAACCGCTTCCCGAAATATCTTCGTATGGTAGTCCACATCGGCTTGAGTAGTTTCGGGCGAGATCAACGCCATGTTGTGGAAGGGAGTCATCAGAATGCCGCGGTTGAGGGCGAAGAGGTGCATGTAACGGTCAAGTTCAGGGTCAACGGCGGCGTGGGCTTCTCCGCCATTTTTTGGAGGAACAGGACGGAACCAGTACTCGGAGCGATTGCCAAGCCGCTTCACGATCCAGGGGAGGTTGAATTCTGCAATCACGCCTTCGACTCCTGCCGTGAATTGTTCCTGCAACTTCGTCGCTTTGGCATAGAACTCGTCTGTCAGCACATGTTGGAGCGTGGCTTTCATCGCCGCAATGGACAGGGCGTTGCCCGCCAACGTCCCGCCGATGCCACCCACGTCTGCATCGTCCATGGCGAGTTTGGCGGCGAAGGCTTGCGAAACTTCTTCAGTGAATCCATAAATCGCGGCGGGCACTCCTCCAGCGAGGGGCTTGCCCAGGGTCAAGAAATCAGGCCGAAGGTCGAAAGAGGCGGTGTATCCGCCGGGACCAGTACAAATCGTGTGAGTCTCGTCAATGATGAGATAGGTTCCATATTTGCGAGTCATCTCGCGCAAGGCTTGATGATAGCCAGGTTCGGGATGAATGATGCCGATGTTGGTCATCGCAGGCTCAGCAAGGACAGCGGCCACATCGCGGGCAGAGAGAGCGGTTTCGAGCGCGGCAATGTCATTGAATTCGATAACCTTCGATGTTTCGCGCGGATCAACTTGCGGCCCCATGTTGTTGGGACGTGAGATCGGCGTGCCTTCTTCATCGAGCGAGATGAAGGTCTCGTCCACCGAGCCGTGATAACAATAATTGAAAACCATAATTTTTTTGCGCCCCGTGATGAGACGCGCCATGCGCAACGCGAAACGATTGGCATCGGTGGCGGTGAGAGCAAACTGCCAATATGGAAGTTTGAAACGGCGTTGAAGTTCTTCGCCGACCCAAATCACATCTTCGTATGGGAGCATGAGCGTAATGCCTTTTTGAATTTGTTCGGTGATGGCCTTCACGGTCGCATCTGGCGCGTGACCCGTCATTGCGCCCGTGTCGCCGAGACAGAAGTCAATGTAGTCGTTGCCGTCCACGTCGGTGAAATGAGCGCCTTGCGCTTCTTTGACAAAAACAGGGAACGACCCCGCCCAGCGAATCATCCACAGCATCGGCACGCCGCCATGCAATGACTTGCGCGCGCGCTGGTAGAGGTCGTAGGATTTGGGATGGTTCTTGTGAAAAAGTTGTTCTTCGTTCTTGAGGAGTTGGGTGAGTTTAGTTCGATTGAGTTCAGTCATGGTGTTTGTAAACAGGTATACACGTACACAAGTAGACAGGTACACAAATCACATATTCTGGCGTGTTTCCCTGTGTACCTGTTTACGTTTTTACTTTATCGTTTCCTTCAATGCCTCGCCGAAAATTCTCAAGCCGTCATTGATCTGCGCGCCCGTCACATTCAGCGGCGGGATCCAGCGCAGGGTGTTGTCGTAGGTTCCGCAAGATAAAAGCAACATCCCTTTTTCTTCTGCCTTGTGGATGATTTCCTTCACCAGTGGCTTTGCCTTCGCCTGGCTTCCATCCACGACGAATTCCGCGCCGACCATCAAGCCTTTGCCGCGCACATCGCCAATTTGTGGATATTCCTCCTGCAACTTGCGGAGTCCTGTCATTAACTGGATGCCTTTCTCAGCGGCATTCTCCAGCATCTTTTCGCTTCGCATCGCGCGGACAGTTGCCACGCCCGCCGCACAAGCGACCGCGTTCCCGCCATAAGTTCCGCCGATGGAACCCGTATCGAGTTTCTTCATGATGTCGGTGCGGCTGAACACGCCAGAGAGCGGCATCCCCGAAGCGATTCCCTTCGCGGCGGTGATGATATCTGGCACGACGCCGAAGTGTTCGAGCGCGAACCATTTGCCCGTGCGCCCAAAGCCTGATTGCACTTCATCGAAGATAAGCAGGATGCCGTGCTTGTCGCAAATCTCGCGCAGACCTTTCATGAACGACCCGGGCGGAACAACGTATCCGCCTTCCCCTAAAACAGATTCAATCAAAATGGCGGCCGTCTCTTTCGGCGCAGATTGTGACGCGAGCAAATGCTCCAGTTGCTCCAGCGCGAATTGACTGGCTTCCTCCTCGCTCATTCCCAGGTTGAACGCATACGGAAACGGCGCGATATACACTCCCGCCATGAGAGGCGCAAATCCCGCGCGGTAAATCGTCTTGGACGTGGTCAAGGCCATTGTGGCGTGCGTCCGTCCATGAAACGAGCCGCTGAAGACAATGATATTTTGTCTGCCCGTCGCCGCCTTCGCAATTTTGACCGCGTTCTCCAACGCTTCCGCGCCAGAGTTGGCAAAGAAGAAACTATCAATCGCAGGCGGCACAATCTGGCGAAGGTCTTCGATCAACTGCAACATCGGCTTGTGAATGACGATATTCGCCTGCGCGTGCAGGAACAGCCCCGCCTGTTCGCGGATCGCTTCGACGACTTTGGGATGGCAATGTCCCGTGTTCGTCACGCCGATTCCGCTGGTGAAATCCAGCAGTTTCCTGCCGTCGTCAGTATAGATGTACGCGCCCTCTGCGCGTTCGGCAACGAAATTGAAAATGCGGCTCCACGCAGGAGTCATGTGAGGGAAGTTATCTTCGTAGAGTTGGTTGGTCATGAGATTCCTTTTTAATGGCATGTCATTGCGAGCCTCACAGAGGCGAAGCAATCCCCTTTTCAAGAGTCTACTTGCGCTCAAATTATCAACATGCTAAACTTCAAATGTAAATCATGAAAAGAAATAAATTTGTCATCTGCATCAACAATAAAAACTACCAAGTGTCTCTGATTCCGCGCAAAATTTATGAAGTGATTCCCGACCAACGCGCCGAAAAAGACGGCTTCCTGCGAATCATTGACGAGAGCGGGGAAGACTACCTATTTCACGCCAGTCACTTTGTCTTTCTCGAACTGCCTCTCGAAGTCGAGCAGGCGCTCGTGGCGGCGTAGAGATTCCACAAAATTGGGGATGAGACTCACCATCCCATCCCCAATTACCAATCTCCAGTCTCTAATCTCTAGGCGGGAAGATACTCCGCCGCCCACTCCACGTCATGTTTCTTCAAGGTCTCGCGGGTGGGGACTCCGTCATTCGTCCAGCCTGCCAGCTTGTAGTAAGTGTCTATGGCAGAATCAACTTCCTCGTGAGTCAGAGCGAAGCCAGCCGTCGGGCCAGTCCCTGCCAATTGCTTGAAGAATTTCTTTGGCAGTTTATCCGCATTGCGCGTCAGTCCCTCGCGCGCGTTGAACACGCGGAAGAGATTCAAGCGGCGGCGGCCCACTTCCATCAACTCGTCGAGGGTCATATCCCAACCCGTGACGGAGTTGATCATGTTGACCGTATCCTTGCCGTCGTAGAGTGTCCACGTGGGGCCGTAGACAAACTGACAGAGTTCTGCAGAGTCCAGCATCGAGTAAAAGACCTCGGTCTCATA
>JBBIUO010000123.1:0-10763 GCA_037440205.1 Chloroflexota bacterium | reverse complement strand
GTAGACAAGTACACAAGGCAATACTAATTCCGTAACGGCTTCCCAGTTTGAAGCAACGACCACATTCTCGCCTGTGTCTTCTCCTCACCGCACAAGGATAAGAACGCTTCTCTCTCCAAATCCAAAATGTACTGCTCACTTACCCACGTCGGCTTGGACAAACACCCTCCCGCCATCACATACGCGAGTTTGGAGGCGATATGCGAATCGTATTCGCTGATGTATCTGCCTTCCTTGAACGCCCACGCGCCGATCTTCATTGCGCCGTACATATCGCGCCCTGGGGCGTAGATCATTTCCGGCGCGGGCGGTTTGTATCCAGCCGCAACCATGTGTAACACTTCGCGCTTCGCTTCAGTGAGCAGATGATCGCGGTTTAGGATGATCCGGTCGCATGGATCGAGAATTGCCATATCGCGCGCTTCATACGCAGAGGTGGCGACCTTCGCCTGCCCGATTTGCAGGAACGCGCGTTGGATGAACGGGAACGCCTCCGCGCTATCGGTCTTCATCGCCGGGTTGATGATGCGCCGCATGATCTCCTTTGTCCCCGCCCCCGCAGGGATGACGCCCGCGCCCAACTCGACCAAACCGATATAAGTCTCCGCCGCGGCAACCACGCGCGAAGCGTGCATGGTCACTTCGCAACCGCCGCCGAGCGCGAGTCCCGCTGGAGCGACTACGATAGGCTTGGGCGAATAACGCATCCGCATATTCATGTCTTGCAGTTTCTTCACCGCGCCTTCGAGTTGATCCCACATTCCTTGCTGCGCAGCGACAACCACCATAAACAGATTCGCGCCCGCGCTGAAGTTATCCGCTTCGCTTCCGACAACCAACCCATCGAAGTGCGTGTTGAGTTTATCCAGCGCTTCGGTGGTGATGGCAAAAATATCATCGTCGAGCGCGTTCATCTTGGTATGGAATTCCACCAGCCCAACGCCGTCGCCAATGTCAAAGAGAGTCGCGCCCGCATTCTTGCTCACTTCCTTCTTCGTGCCGCGCAAATCCTTCAACAACACAAAACCTTCGGGTTGCTTCAACTTCACATACTTCTTTTTCGTCACATCGTACACACCGACTTTGTTATCGCCTTTGTATTGATAAAAAGTTTCCACGCCCGCCTTCAACATCTCGTCCACCCATTTCGCGGCAGGATAACCTTCAGCCTTCATACGCTTCACGGTCTCTTTCACACCGAGCATATCCCACGTCTCGAACGGACCCGCTTCGTGCATGAATCCCCAACGCACCGCGTCGTCAATCGGCTTGGCTGTATCTGCGACTTCGGGGATGATGGAGGAGACGTACTGGAAAGATTGATAGGTCAACGCCTTGACCAGTTTCGCCGCCTTGTCATCTGCTTCCAACATGACCTTGAGCCTGTCACCCAGACCCTCAACATCCTTTGCAAACTTGACAGAGTCGAAGCGCGGTTTGGTCGGTGGCACGTGTTCAAAGGTATTCAAGTCAAGCGAATAAAATTCTTTCTTGCCGTCTTCAGTACGCACTTCTTTATAGAAGCCGACCTTCGTTTTATTGCCGAGCCATTTTCTTTCGAGCAAGGTATCCATCATCTTACGCGGCTTTTCGGCGGCAAGATATTTCTGCCCAAGTTTGTCGTGCGGAATCAAGGGCGCGAGATTCTTGCCCACGTGATCCCACACGTCCACGCCGACCAAATCTATCAGCCTGAACGTCGCCGTTTTCGGGCGACCAAGCAAAGGTCCAGTAAGAGCGTCCACTTCGTCAACGGTGTAATCGTTGTTGAGGATGAAATCCATCGCGAACGCGCCCGTCCCGAACGCGACGCGATTCCCGATGAAGTTTGGCGTGTCCTTGCACAGCACAATTCCCTTACCCAAACGATACTCGCCGAAGTGAGCCATAAATTCGGTGACATCTTTCGATGTGTCGGCTGTCGGAATAATTTCCAGCAGTTTCAAATAGCGCGGCGGGTTGAAGAAATGCGTGCCGAGAAAATGTTTCTTGAATTCCTTCGAGCGTCCCTCCGCAATGGCGTGGACGGGAATGCCCGACGTGTTCGTGGAAACGATCGCGTTCGGCTTGCGGACTTCGTCAATACGCGCCATCAAGTCCTGCTTGATTTTCAAGTTTTCGATGATGGCTTCGCAAATCCAATCCGCTTCAGCGACCGCGCCAAAATCATCTTCGAGATTGCCGAGTTTGACAAAGGTCTGCAACTCTGATGACATCAAATTGGCAGGACGCGCCTTGACGCAGCGATCCCAACCTTCTTTGACGATTTTATTTTTATCAGGCGAGTCATTCGGAACAATATCCAGCAACGTGACAGGCACGCCGATATTCGCCAGATGCGCCGCTATCGCCGCGCCCATGGTCCCTGAGCCGATGACGACGGCTTTGTGTATGTGATAGTTCATGTGTGTCTCCTCTCAAGTACACAAGTAGACACGTATACAAGTACACACGGCTTCAAGACTTGTGTACCTGTCTACCTGTTTACATGTGTACCTGTTTACCTTAATTCACTTCCGCTATACCCAAGCACCTGCCTTGCAACAACCAGCCGATTGATCTGCCCCGTGCCCTCGTAAATGTCCGTGATCTTCGCGTCGCGGAACCATTTCTCCAGCAGGAACTCGCGGCTGTATCCAAGCGGACCCATGATCTCGACGGCTTTCTGCGTGATCTTCGTGACCACATCGCCCGCGCGGACCTTGCTCATCGAAGATTCGAGCGCGTTGGGCTTTTTATTGTCCGCCATCCACACCGCCTTCAACGTCAACAGCCACGCCGAGCGCAGTTGGATTTCCATGTCAATCACGTCTTTTTCAACGGAGGTCAATTTATTGCGCGGCACTCCATAGCGGATCTGGACTCCGTTCTCCTGCAATTTTTCTTTGAGGAATTCAAGAGCGGCTCGCGCGACGCCCAAGCCTGACGCGGCGACAAGGGGGCGAGTCGCGTCGAAGGTTGCCATCGCGCCCTTGAAGCCCGTCGTGTTCTTTTCGACCGTCGGTTTGCCGAGAATGTTTTCATAAGGCACACGCGCATCCACCAGTGAAATGGAGGCGGTATCGCTCGCGCGGATTCCAAGTTTGTGTTCCAGTTTGGTGACTTTGACTCCAGGCGTCCCCGCTTCGATAACAAACGCCCGCATCCCCGCGCGTCCCGCGGAGGGATCAATGCTCGCCCACACGACGATGAATCCCTTGCCGAGTTTTTCATATTCATTGAAGGATTTATCGCCCGCGGTGACGAAGATCTTTTCGCCGTTGATGATCCACTCATTGGTTTTTTCATCCAGCACAGCGCGCGCGCGGATCGCGGAAGTATCCGAGCCCGCGCCAGGTTCGGTCATGCACATCGCGGCGTAGGTGGGCTTGTCGCTGTTGAAGCGTTCGAGAAATTTTGCCTTCTGTTCGGGCGAGCCAGCGGCAACGACAGCCGCCGCGCCGAGTCCGCCGCCAGGGGTGATGAGATAAAAGCCCACATCGCCCCAAGAAAGCATTTCGATTTGCGACGCCAGTTTTTGGTAGCCAATCGGTGGGCGCTTCTCCGCGCCTTCTTTCGGCTTCTCATCCGAGACGGTTAATCCACCGCCTCCACCTGCGGCTTTCATCGCGGTGTGCATAAACTCGACATATCCCCACGGGATGGCGTGTTCGTTCTCGTCCATCTCGCGCGAAGTGGTGCGCATCATATTCTCCGCGACGGTTTGTAACATCGTCTGCATTTGGACGATGGGTTTGGGCGCTTCAAATTCTATGGTCATGGTTTGCTCCTCAAATCAAGTACACAAGTAGACAAGTAGACAATCGCTTCCGTGTTTACCTGTGTACCTGTTTACCTGTCTACCTTCTACACAATCGCCAGCCCCAACAACATGGGGAATCCCCGCCCGTTGCGCATGAACAACTCAACGGGATGTTCGCGGATGTAGCCGTGTCCGCCGAGGATTTGCACACCGCGGTCGGTGACCATCATCGCCATGTCACACGCGCCTGTGAAAGCAAGATATGCTTCAACACAAGCATCTTCCTTGTTGTTGTCCAACTTCCACGCGGCTTCCCACGTCAGCAAACGCATAGACTCGATCTCCGTGACCATCTCCGCGAGCATGAAGGCAACCGCCTGCTTCTGCGCGATCTTCACACCGAAGGCTTCGCGTTCCTTTGCGTAATTCTTTGCATATTCAAAGGAGGCTTTCGCGACTCCCAGCGCGGCTGAGGCGGAGGCAATGCGCATCGCAGACAGGACCAAGCCAAAGTCATGACCCGAAGCGCCGCCGAGTCGATTCAACGCGGGGACTTTCACATTATCCAATTTGACGCGATAGAGAGGCAGGGCATTCAATCCCATGAGTTTTTCGCGTTCGCCGATGGAAAATCCCGCCGCCTCTTTCGGGACGATGAAGCCTTGCGTGACCCCATTGAGATTCGCGTACACGATGATTGACTCCGCGTCTTTGGCAAACGGGACGAATGCTTTTTCACCGTTGAGGATGTAATCGTCGCCATCGAGTTTTGCGGTTGTGCGGAGCGCGTTGGGATCGAAGTCGAAACTGTATTCGATCAGCGCGGCAGTGTACGGAGCCCAATCGCCGCCGACGATTTCGGGAAGATACTGCTGTCTTTGCTCTTCGCTTCCGCCAAGCAAAATAGGGGTCGCAAACAGCGACGGGGTCATCACAGCCAGCGCGCCCGCGAGATCGCCGAACGCCATCTCTTCGACAGCCAGCGCGCCCGTGACGGCGGAACGCTCGCCGAAGCCGCCATAAGATTCAGGCGTGGAGGCTTGCAGCAGTCCGAGTTCCCAGCCCTTGCTGATGAGTTTCTTTGGCAGTTCGCGACTCTCTTCGGCATCGTGAGCCGCAGAGCGCAGGTCGTTGACTGCATACTTCCCCACCGCGTCCATGAGCATTTGTTGTTCTTCGTTTGGTTCGAATGAGTACATTGGGTTCGTTCCTTTCTTTGTGCAAGATGTATACAAGTACACAGGTAAACAGGTATACAGGTATACATGTGTACTGATCTACTTGTGTACGTGTCTACTTGTGTACGTGTCTACTTGTGTACCTGTCTACTTGTGTACCTGTCTACTTGTTTACCTGTCTACCTCAACATCCCCTTCAACATCAAATCGGAATACTCGTCCGCGATCTCTTCGATGGTCTTCTCACCGTCGGGGTGATACCAGGTGAGGGTCCAATTCATCACGCCCATCAGTGCGCGGACGGCAAGACCCGTGTCTTTCAAATCGAAGACTTTCGCGCGCACGCCTTCATTAAGCGCATCCCGCCATAATGCCTCGAACTTATCGCGGTGAGGCACATGGCGGGCATGGGATTTTTTATCGAGCGAGCGATGTTCGAACAAAAGCACAGCGGTCAGGTCGGCGTTTTCCGCCAGCGCGGAGAGGTAGCCGCGAATCATCTGTTTGATTTTTTCATCAGCGGGGAGGGGTCGGGCGGCGATCGCAGCGATATGCTCTATCAACATGTCAAGGGCGCGGTCGAGCAGGGCAAGTAAAATCTCCTGCTTGGAGCGGACGTGATGATACAGACTGGGCTTTTGCACATCCAGCGCGGCGGCGATGTCGGACATGGACGCGCCATGAAAGCCTTTACGCCGAAAGACCTGGGCGGCGGCGTCGAGAACATCGTCTCTGGTCATGGGATTCCTTTTCCCTACCGAACGGTAGGCAGATACAGTGTACTACCGTCGGTAGGGAGAGTCAAGGAATTTCGATCCTGGCGCTCATGCAAAGGTGGTCAGCGGCTAACGCTCAAGCCGTCATCAGGTATAATCATTGACGGCATAACACATCAACCAGGAGTCTCATCAATGAAATACTTCGTCACAGGGGCAACAGGATTTGTGGGGGGCGTTCTTGCAAAACAACTGATCGCGGCGGGGCATGAAGTCCACGCCTCGGTGCGCTCGCTCGAAAAGGCAGGGGATCTGCAAACCCTCGGGGCGAAACTATTCAAAGGCGACGTAACAGACAAAGGGTCCATGCGCGAAGCGATGACCGGGGTGGATGGCGTCTTCCACGTGGCGGGCTGGTACAAAGTCGGCGCGAAAGACAAAAGCGGCGGGGAAAAAATCAACGTGCAAGGCACACGCAATGTGCTTGAATTAATGCAGGAATTGAACATTCCAAAAGGCGTGTACACCAGCACACTTGCCATCAACTCGGATACCAAAGGCAAAATGGTGGACGAGACCTATCGCTTCACAGGGAAGCACATCAGCGAATACGACCGCACAAAAGCAGTCGCGCACGATATTGCCAACGAATTCATCGCGAAGGGACTTCCGCTCGTCATCGTCATGCCGGACATGATCTACGGCCCCGGCGACACGTCCACCCTGCGGATCAACATCATTGATTTTCTAAAAGGACGCCTGCCTCTGCTCCCCGCGCAATTTGGAGTGTGCTTCGCCCACGTGGAAGATACCGTCCGGGGACACATCCTCGCCATGGAAAAAGGCAAGGCGGGCGAAACCTATATCATCGCCGGTGAACCGCATACGATGGTGGATGCGTTCAAACTGGCAAGCGAGGTAACGGGAAAACGAATGCCCATCGTTGTCCCGCCCCAGGTGGCAAAAGTCATGGCCGCTTTCGCAAAACCTTTTGACAAAGTTTTACCCGAAACCTATACATCTGAAAGCCTGCTCGTGCTGGCAGGGAATACCTATTGGGCCGACAACAGCAAAGCCACACGCGAACTCGGTTACGCCCTGCGTCCCTTCCGCGAGGGATGGAAGGAAATCATCCGCCACGAAATGAAATTGCTTGGGATGTAATCCCGGTCTTCATCCTTCGTCCTTTCACAATATTCATCCTTGCATTTCACCTCTCATCCTTTATAATGAAGATATGACACTCCCACAACAAGAACAACAATCAACTCCCCCTTCCCCGCCGCCCACACCGGAAGAACTGGCGGCCGCACAGGAGGCGGAACGCAAACAAAAAACCATCGTGGCGAGCGTCATCGGAGGAATCGTACTTATCCTGGTTCTTCTTGGGGTGGCGATTTACTTCCTCATGCAACCCAGCGCACCTACAGATAAAATCCGCGATGTCTTCATCATCGTGGTCGCGCTCGAATCGCTCGTCATCGGCATCGCGCTGATCGTGCTGATCGTCCAACTTGCCAGTCTCATCAACCTCCTGCAAAACGAAGTCCGCCCCATCCTGCACGCCACCAGCGAAACCGTCAACACCCTGCGGGGCACGGCGGAATTCCTCGGCGAGAACGTTGTGGAGCCGGTCATCAAACTCAACGGGTATCTGGCCGGTTTAAAGCGTATGTTAGAATTAATGGGCATCAAGCCCAGGTAAATTTTCTCAATGGCATTGAAGGTTTTATAAATCTTCAATGCCCCCTCAAACATAAAAACAAAGGAGATTACCATGTCCGACCGTGATGAATTTGGAGCATTTCTCGTTGGCTTTGTCGTTGGCGGCCTTACCGGCGCAGTCGTTGCATTACTCTTCGCCCCGCAATCCGGCGAAGAAACCCGCGCCCTGATCAAAGACAAATCCATTGAACTGCGCGACAAGGCGCAAATGTCTGCGGAGGAGGCCTACGCCCGCGCCGAGCAACTCGCCGCCGACGCCCGCCGCCGCGCCGAAGAACTCACAAAAGAAGCCCGCGCCCGCGCCAATGAACTCGCCAGTGAAGTCCGCGAACGAGGCAAGAGCGCGCTCGAAGCCGTTCGGAAACCGAAGAAGGGCGAAGGCGAAGAAGCCCCGGCAGGATAACCCGCCCAACCGAAAGGGTTTGACCGCAAAGTCAAACCCTTTTTTTTATCCATGCTCATCCGAAAATTCATGCGGGTGTTTTTTCACCTGCTGTATCACCCGTTCGCATTCACCTACGACCTCGTTGCCGCGGTCGTTTCGTTTGGTCAATGGAATGACTGGGGCCGGAGCATCATCCCCTTCATCGAAGGGATTCGCATCCTTGAGTTGGGACACGGTCCCGGTCACTTGCAGCGCTTCCTCCTTAACCGACAGTTGACTCTGTTTGCAATTGACGAATCAGCACAGATGGGAAGACTCGCCAGACGGCGCATCGGCCCGGCCCACAAACTCACCCGCGGACTCGCGCAATCGCTTCCCTTCCAAAACGGATCATTCGACAGCCTCATCTCCACCTTTCCCTCCGAATACATCATTGACCCACACACATTGTCAGAGGCGGCCAGAGTCCTTCGGAGCAGAGGCAGGCTCATCGTCCTGCCCGGAGCGTGGCCGAGGGTTTCGATTCTCAAATGGCTGTACAAAGTCACAGGTGAGACTCCAGCCGCGTTGGACGACATCCTCAAAACCCGATTCAAAACGCCGTTCGAAAAAGCGGGATTCCAGACCGAAATTAAAGTTGTTGAAGTAAAATCGGGCAACTTGTTAATCGTCATCGCCGAAAAGAGGTAACCCATGCTGAAAAAATTACGTGAACCCGTCAACAGCCTCACCCATTGGGGCGGCGCGATCCTTGCGCTGGCGGGATTGATCGCCCTGCTCATCGTCGGCTGGAGCACGCCTGCCAAGATCATTTCATTGATCATCTACGGTGCGAGTCTGATCTTCATGTTCTCCGCCAGCGCCACCTACCACATGGTGCGCGTGAAGGATAAAGTCCTTGAAATCTTCCGCAAGATAGACCATGCCGCCATTTTCCTTTTGATCGCCGGCACATACACCCCGTTCTGCATCAACGCCTTCACTGGCTTTTGGAAATGGGGCATGATGGGCATCATCTGGTCGCTGGCGGTGATCGGTGTCATCGTGAAGATCTTTTATGTCCGTGCGCCGCGCTGGTTGAATGCGGGCATTTACGTGCTGATGGGCTGGATCAGCGTAACCGCCGCCGGACAAATGCTCGCCGCCCTGCCCACGTGGGTTTTCGTGTGGCTCATCATCGGCGGAGTGGTTTACACGCTTGGGGCAGTGGTGTATGCCACAAAAATTTTCAATTTCGTGCCGGGCATCTTTGGCTTTCACGAGGTCTGGCATATCTTTGTTTTGCTCGCCGCCGCGGCGCACTTTGTGGCGGTGATGGGGGTGGCTCTCTAGATTGCAGCGCAAGATGACATCTTGCGTTACGCCACTTATCTCGATACCACTACGATAGTCGGTACTTCACGAAAGGTTGTTCGTAGTGGCGGTTTCAGTCGCTCTTTAACCGAACGACTGAAGTCGTTACTACGCTTTCGCGATCTATTGATAGCCTTTTATAAAATCAATCTTGCACTTCGGGGGAATAGACGACAATACAGTTACGCCCCCTACCCTTTGCGGCATACATGGCCCGGTCTGCCATGGTGACAAGCCGCTCGAACGTCCTGATGGAAGCAGTGTATTCGGCAACGCCGGCACTGACGGTCACGCTAAGTCTTTCGCCGCCGGCATCCAACCCGCCAGCGGCAACGCTTTGGCGGATCCGTTCGGCGACAATGGCGGCTTCGCGCGCGGAACTGTTGGGAAGCAGGATCATGAATTCCTCCCCGCCGTAACGCGAGAGGATATCCGCCTCGCGCAACTCGGTAAGGGAAAGGCCGGCGATACGTTTCAGGATCTCATCCCCCACCTGATGCCCATAGGTGTCGTTGAATTTTTTGAAGTTAGCAATATCGAAGAGGATGAGGGACAGCGGAAGTTTGTAGCGTTTTGCAACGATAAATTCATGCTCGGCGAGTTCAAAGAAGTAGCGGCGGTTGTAGAGACCGGTCAGCCCGTCGGTGCGCGCAACGCGCTGTTCACGCTCGAGCGCCTGTTGAAGACCGATGTTGGCCAGCCGGAGCGATTCCTTTGCAGAGATCAACTCCTCCTCCGCCCGTTTGCGCGCGGTGATGTCGGTGATAAAGCCCTCGTAATACAGGACGTTCCCAGCCTCATCCTTCACCATGCGCGCATTCGTGGATGTAAAAATGAAACGTCCATCCTTGCGAAGGTTTTCGCCGATGTATTCATGGATCTCCCCTTCCTCACGCAACGCATTTTTAAACTCCTCGTGCAGGCCCGGACGCGCATACATCTGCGAGGCAATATCCGTGACGTTCTCCATCATGTCCTGCGGAGACTCGTACCCGAAGATTCGCGCCATGGCAGGGTTGACATTGAGGAACCTTCCATCAGGGGTTGATTGGTAAATCCCCACCGTGGCCTTTTCAAAAATGACTCGGTATTTCTCCTCAGCGGCGCGTAATTCGTTCTCCGCTTCGTCCAATATTTTCCGAAACAGTTCGCTTGACACGTGTGAATGGGCAAAGTCACCGGGTTGCAGGCACGCGCCCGGAATGCGGCGTTCAACGTCCGGGTCACTTTCAACGTGGGCGAGCACCAGGACAGCCTTGCGTCCATCGTAATCAATTGGGCTGAATGCAAGTTCAACGACGATCAACCGTCCGTGTTTGGCGCGCAAATGCCAAAGCCTGGGAGATCGTCCCTTGCGGCGTATCCGCTTCAGGTCGAGGCGAAGAAGCGGCACTTCATCTTCCAAAAAAACATCTTCGAGGTTTATCTTTTTCAGGCCGGGGCGTTTATAACCAGGCAGGGAGGCCGCCGCGCGATTCATTTCAAGAACGACGAGTGTCTTCCGATCATGGATCCACGCAGGGATGGGGAAATCTCCCAGCAGGGCATGAAACCCACTCTTCTTCCCACCCTTGCCGACTTTCTGATTCATAGGAGGCCTTTTCTATATTATCAGTAGATCACGAAAGCGTAGTAACGACTTCAGTCGTTTGGGTAAAAAGCGA
>JBBIUO010000122.1:0-10801 GCA_037440205.1 Chloroflexota bacterium | reverse complement strand
CACGAGTCTCTTGGGAAGGGTCCGACTGACCCTGTTGTTGAACATGTTCGCCGCGACATTCCCCAGCACGCCGCCGATGTCTGCTCTGCCATCAGCGCCCATCCCGGAGGGAGTCTCGACCCGCACATCCTTGAACTCCTCCATGCGCGCCCAATAATCATCCACCCAGGCGACTGTCCTGCCATCGGAAGCGACGACGTTCCAACTGGTGGAGGTGCTGGCAAACTGGAACATAAAGCGGAAGGATGAATCGCCTTTGACCTTCAGCACGACACTCCCCTTGCCGTTGATGACCGTCATCTCATCTTTGAAGGAAATGAACGGGTCTGTAATTCGCATGATAAAGCCGCCATCGCCGTTCTTCACGTCCATCTGGCGGCCAACACTGATCATAGGGAACTCAAATTTAAGCGGATAACTGTACATGCTCTCTCCTGTCTCCTGGAAAATTATTTCTGGCGGCAATGGTCAAGTTGAAGTGACCTGGGTTGTGGCGCAAGATAGTATCTTGCGCTACGCCATTACCATTACTTTTTCGGCATTATACAAAGCGGAGACAGGGCAGGGCATGGCTCAAAGGTAATGGAGATTCCACCTACCCTCTGAATTGCGCGATCACACCCGCAATCAAGGCAATCTGACCGAGATGGTACAACCCGATGTTGTAGATTCGTCCATGCTGGATGGGAGCGACGAATTTATTCCACGCGAGGACAATATCCGAAAGATAAAACAGTAACGCGCCCACACTGACCAGGATCGCCGCCCCCGCATTCCACGTGATATCCGTCAATTTCAGCATGGCAGATAGAAGCATCAGCGAGATGACGAAACTATAAACGATGATCGGCATCCGCATTCGGGACTGTCCCTTCGCGGCGAGGGAATCGAGAATGCGGCGGATGATCCGCGTGCCGCCCAACCCGACCATGACGGCAAAAACGAATCCCCACAACGATACCGTCGGAATTGGGATGTTGAATCCGATCACGTAGGCAATGTGCGCCAGCAGGAAAGCCACCAATCCGAACAGGAACATGCGGTCGAGCGAGATCATCAACAGCACATCGCCGAGAAGCGAAAAGAGAATCCCAACTCCGAACCACAGCAAAGCGCCTCTCGACCCAACCGATGTCAACAGCCAGGTGAAAAGGACGATCATCACGGCAGGCTTGGCAAGATATTCCAAACGATGCCAGTTCTTCCACAACGCCAGCGACTCGAGCGCGGCGAATACGAGGGCAAGGATCATCAATAGGTTCATGGGGAGTTCCAAAGTATCGACCACAAAGGGTCACAACACTTGCACCCGCCCTTCGGGCGTGCGTTCGGTGCAGTGCAGGTGAGGTACACGAAGGATACTTTTGTTCTTTCTTTGTGACCCTTTGTCTCCTTTGTGGTTAACCGATCCAAATCACAACAACCTTCCCAAAATCTCGACCAACGCCTGGGCGAGAAGGATTTTGAAAATCAATGCCACAGGATACGTGCTGGCATAAGCAATCGAAGGTAAATCGGTTTCAGTCTGGCTGTTGGCAGAAGCCAGCGCGGGTGGATTCGTCATCGAGGCGGTCAACGCGCCCATGGCAGAGAGCAGATTCAATTTGTAAACTTTCACCATCACCAGCAAACCAGTCAACGCGGAAAGCAATGTGATGGCCGCACCCGTCAGCAACAAAATCCAGCCCTGATCTTTCAGCACGTCCACGAGATGCGCGCCCGCATTCGTGCCAGCGCCCGCGAGAAAAAGCATCAGGCCAAGTTCACGCGTCAGATTTTTAGCGGCAGGCGGAACGTAGAGTCGAAGCGGGCCGATCCTGCCGAAATGGCCGATCAGCAAACTGGTCAGAAAAACTCCTCCCGCCATCCCCAGTTTCACGGTCACGCCCTGACCGACCGGCACGGGGATCAAACCGATCAGCACGCCGATCAACAATCCGATCAAATATGTCGTCATACTGGTTTCGCTTGCGCGCCGCGGCGAACCCTGCGCCCGCGACACGAACGCCTTCACCGCCGACTTCTCCCCCACCACGCGAATGCCGTCGCCCATTTCGAGAGTCACGCGGCCATGCGGCACGATCTCCAATCCCTGACGGCGAATGCGCGTGATGACCACCGTGAACTGTTCCCACACACGCATGTTCGCCAGCGTTTTCCCCGTCAGCGATTCGTCCATCAATTCCACATCCACGCTCATCACCTCGGCGTTCACGTCCATGCGTTCATCGGTGCGCTCGCCGAGCAGGAGAGTCATTTTATCCAACTCGTCTGCAGGGCCGACCGCCATCACAACGTCGCCGAGATGCAAAATCGTTTCGGGCGTTGCGGCGAAGACTTGATCTTGATGTTTGACTCTCGAAAGATTGACCTGCGCCAATCGTCTTGGATTCACTTCCGCAACGGTTCTTCCCTCACAATTTGGATTGGTGATGCGAAATTGATGAGCGACCAGCCCCGGAGATTCGACTTCCTTTTCCGCAAGCCACTGCGCCTCCTCGCTTCGTATCGGACGTTTGAGCAGGCTCGGCAAAAATTGAATGATCAGCACGACGCTGATCATACTGAACGGATAGGCGATGCCATACCCCACAGAAGCAAGCGCCGCGTCATTGGGCGCAATGCGATGCAGGCTATCCAACACGGATGCCAGCGCCGGAGTGCAGGTCAATGCGCCGGTGTAAAGTCCCGCCGCAAGCGCAGGCGACAACTTCAACAAATACGCGGCCAACGCGGTCAACAACGCCCCACTGCCCACGATCACCAGCGCAAGGACAACGAACTGAATCCCGCGCCGCCGAAAGGTGCGAAAAAAACTTGGCCCGCCGTCAGCCCAACCGAATAGACGAACAGGATCAAGCCAAAGTCCATCACCTCTTTGGGAATGCCCAGCCCGAAGTGACCGAACACCAGCGCGGCAAACAACACGCCCGCCGTGCCCAGCGAAATTCCGCGCCACGACCATTGACCAATCCACGCGCCGACGGTCAGGATGGCGAACAGCACAAACATTGATTCAGCAAATGGATTCATCGGGCGTAATTGTAGCCCATCTCGGTGTTCAGACCCTAAAGGTTTCGGAGAACTTTAGGGTCTTCATTAAATCGTCATCAAAACGATTGCAATCAATGCGGCGATGATTCCGATCCATTGATTGCGTGTGAGATTCTCTTTGAGGAAGATCCGTGCGAGCATGACCGTCGTCCCTGGAAAAAGGGAACTCAACACCGCCGCCACATCCAGCCGCCCCAATTGACCGGCGAGGATGAAGAAGGCGTTCCCGGAAATATCGAGAATGCCGTTCGCGGTGATGACCGGCCACGCGGATGGGTCTGTCACCTTCCACGAGGAACGGGTGAAAAGCATGTAGAGGGTAATCAAGATCAGGCCGCCGGAGCGGGAAGCCACCATCGGCCACACAGTCTCACCTCCGCTTGTGGCTTCGTGCATGAGGACAAAGTAGGAGCCGAATCCAATGCCTGCAAGCAGAGGCAGTTTCAGGTCCGCAAGATGCGAGAAAATATTTTTGATTCCACCCTCTCCCTGCGAGATCATCCAAACAGCGGCAAGCGCAAATCCAAATCCGACAAGAGTCGAAAACCTGGGCAGGCCTTCGCGAAAGATTCCGACGACAACAGGAAGCAACGCCGCCAGCAAAGCGGATACCGGCGCGGCGATGCTCATCAAGCCGACGGCCATGGCGTGATACAAAAGGATCAGTCCCAATGAACCCAGCGCGCCTGCAAGCATGGCATACACCCATACCCGCGCGCCGGGGATCGACTCGTGAATGACCGCGATGCCGGCAAACAAAAAGAAGATGCCGATGATTTCGCCGTAAAAAACCGTGCGGTACGCGCCCGTCTTTCGCGCGGCGAGGCCGCCGGTAAAATCACCCGCGCCCCAGCCGAGCGCGGCGAGAAGACCAAAGAGAATGGAGAGCAATGAATACCTTCCTTGAGAATGGACGATGGTTATTGTCTATGGTCTATGGTCGCGCTTTGCCCGCATCAACACCTTCTGCGCATTCTTCACCAGCGGCATGTCAATCATCTTTCCATCCAACGCAAAAGCGCCCTTCCCCTCTTTTTGACTCGCTTCGAAGGTCTCGACGATTCGTTTTGCATACACAATCGCTTCATCGGATGGAGTGAACGCCTCCTGCACCACCGACACTTGATTCGGGTGAATGATCTGTTTCCCACTGTAGCCGAGTCCTGCCCCAAACTGCGACTCGATCCGCAACGCCTCCAAATCCTTGTAGTCAATCGCGACGATGTCAATGGCCTGCAAATCGTTCGCCGCGCAAGCGACCACGACCGCCTGCCGCGCATACAACAACTCAACCGCATTCCTCGTGCGGAGCGCGCCAATGGATGCGGCAAAGTCCTCCCCGCCGAAGATGATCGCGTCCAAGCGCGGATGCGCCGCGATCTCTTTGAGATTCAAAATCCCCTTTGCCGTTTCCACGCCGATCAAAACACGGATCGAATTCACCGGCCAGCCATATTTCAACTCCGCGGCTTCGATGATTCGACCCGCCCATTCCACCTGCTCGAACGATTCCACTTTCGGGATCACGATCCCATCGGGGTGAAACGGCAGGACCGCCTCGATGTCATCCTTCTCCCAACCCGAACCGATTGAATTGATCCGTGCCAGTTTTTCACTCGCGCCGAAATCCAATTCACGCAAAGCCTTTGCAATGGTCTCCCGCGCCTCGGCTTTTTTGTTGATCGCCGTGCCGTCTTCCATATCCATGCAAATACAATCCACACCGAGGGTGATGGATTTGGTGATCATCTTCCAGTTGTCACCGGGCATGTAGAGGAGGGCTCGTCGGGAGTGCATGACTAACTCCTTGCCCGCGTCAGAATGGCCTCCGTCGCCTTTGCCTCTCCGCCTTCGGGCGTGATGTTGTAGGCCGTGACAGTGAGTCTGTCGCCTTGCAATTCCACTTCCGTGCGCCAGCCCCAATCCGGGCCGCCGGAAGGATCGCCATAACTGCCAAGCACCTGGAAGCCGTTCTCCATCGCGCCGCCTGCGCAAAACATGATGGCCGTATTGGTGTGAAAGGAGTCCACCCAGGAAGCTTCGTATTGATCCGCGGCTGTGTTGTAGCCAAACGTGAACATGCCATGCTGTGGCTCGCCTTCGATGGAAGACTGGTAAAGGAAAAGCGCGAAGCGGCCTTCGAGGATCAATTGAATGGTCCCGACCATGCGCGCTTCATCGGCCAGTTTGCCGGGCTCCAGCCAGAGTTTGGACGTGCCCACCCAGTTACCGGCAAGTTGGGAAAGAAAATGATGGGGAGTGGATGAGTTGTGGGACATGGTATTTTTTTCAAGCAAACGGCACTTCCGAGTCAAGCGAAAAGGCTGGCGATTGCACCGTGTATTTTGCCTGCTCCTCACTGACGGTGTTTTCGCGCTGATGAAAAATCATCGGCGTCAACATATTGGCGATGTAGGTCATCAAAGCCATGCGATGATTGATAACTTCTTCGGAAAGAACGTGTCGGGATTTGTAATACCAGTCCCTGCTTTCGCGCACCGCGCCGAGCGCAACTTCAAAAAAACGGGCGCGGTCCAGGGCTTTGCTTCGGGAATAACCCGCCGCAAGGTTGGCGCTGATCAAACCCAGCGCGCGATGGAGTTCATCCGCGATTCCCAGCATGAGATGATCCTTCGATAAAGCCAGAACATCCTGCCAGCCAATATCGCCCGCAAACAGCGCCAGCTGGTACACATCCAATTTCCAGATCGGATCGTTCGCGATCTCCGAAGGAACTGTCAACACCCAATCGGCATATTTCATCGGCGGCACCTCTTCCTTTTCGCCAATCATAACATCAATCCCATTCACCCGATTTTCCATTACAATCAGCCCATCCCAAACAAGGAGGTTCGCTGATGAGACCTGTTTACGCAATCTCAGGCGGGGTTTCAAAGTTCGCAAAGGCTCGACCCGACAAGACATTCCAGGCCGTTATCAAAGAGGCGTACGACTACGCCATCGCAGATATTGGATTGGACTTCCCGACCTTTACGCGCGTCGTGGATGGATCTGTCGCCTCATACTTCTCGGATCACTTCACCCGACAACTGATGGCTGGGATCATGGCACAGGACTACCTTGGGCTGTGTCCCAAACCCGGACATCGCGTGGAAGGAGGCGGCGCCACCGGCGGACTGTGCTTCCAGGAGGCATGGAAGTCCGTCGCCAGCGGCCATATGGATGTGTGCGTGGCTTACGGTTTCGAGACCATGTCCCACGTGGAAACATGGAAAGGAAATGAATTCATCGCGCTTGCCTCCGACGTGTCGTTCGACTATCCCGTCGGAGGTTTTTATTCGGGCTACTACGCCATGATGGTGACTCGACACATGAAGGAGTTCGGCACCACCGTCGAGCAGATGGCGCACGTCAGCGTGAAGAATTACATCAATGCGTTCCACAATCCATACTCGCAGAAGAGACAGCGCATCACCATCGAAGATGTTCGCAATTCGCCGATGGTGGCGTGGCCGCTCACCCGGCTCGACATCTGCGTGATGTCCGACGGCGCGGCGGCGACCATCCTTTGCTCGGAAGAAGGCTTGAAGAAACTCGAAGCCGCGGGCGCGAAGATTCCACGGCCATTGGTCAAAGTCACTGGCATTGGCCGCGGCACAGACGCGATGCGCATGGCGGATCGTCCGCACGTGGACTATGATTTCTTCATGGAAAATTACGCCACCGAGCAGGAGAAATCCTCAGACGAGACGAGAGCGTATTACAAAAAACTTTGGGATCATGGCACGCGCTATCCCGGCGTCCACTCGTTCCGCGCGGGACGTACAGCAGGCAACATGGCCTGGAAGCACGCGGGCATCAAAGACCCGTTGAACGAATTGGATTTCGTTGAATTGCACGACGCGTACACATCCTCTGAAATTCAGACCTACGAAGATTTGGGGTTATGCCGCTACGGCGAAGGCGGGCCGTTTGCTGAATCTGGCAAGGCGTTTTTGCCGAACATTGATTACGGTTTGAAGTTGAAAGACAAACCTCTCTGCGCGGTGAATCCCTCGGGCGGACTCATCGCCTGCGGACACCCGGTCGGTGCGACGGGACTGATGCAGGCGGTCTTTGCGGTGTGGCAACTTCAAGGGACGATTCAAAAACATTTCCGCGATGACCAGCTTCAAGTCAAGAATGCGAAGCGCGGCGCAATTCATTCCCATGCCGGTACAGGGACGTATGTGTCGGTGTCGGTGTTGGAGAGAGAAGGATAGGTTACAGGTTACGAGTTGCGTGTTGCGTCCCACAGGGATGCTCCGCGATGTTGCGTGTCTACTTGTATACTTGTCTACTTGTTTACCTCACGGAGAAACAAATGAGCAAATTACCCACTCAACGAGATGAAACCCTCGGCGGCTACATCGTTCACGGCATCCCATTTCCAATCAGCACGGATGAAGAGGCGCTGGAATTTTTGAAGAAGATGGCGCCGATCCAGATCGAGCAGGAATACAAGATCAAGTACCTGCATTCGTACGGACAGGACAGCCCGTGGTTCGCGGCATTGACCAACAAGCGGCTGATCGCTTCGCGCGATGCCAGTGGATACACTTACGCCAACCCGCGCGGCCACGACATGTATTCGGGCGCGGAGACGAAATGGATTGACATCACGAACGTTCCCGCGAAAGTCCATGCGTTTACGGTTTGTTATTTCGGCTCGGAGGAGTTCCTGCCCGAGACGCCGTTCGTGCTGGCGCTGATCGAGTTCGAAGGCGTGAACACGCTGTTACTCACCCGCATCATGGGTGTTGACCCCGATGCCCCGTCGCTGGATTGGATCGGCATGGAGGTGAGGCCGCGATTTTTGAGGAACTCCAAGTTGAAGCCGACGGATGTGTATTTTGTGCCAGTCGAATAATGTCATTGCGAGGAGCGTTCGTTGCGACGAAGCAATCTCCACTTAAGCAGTGAAAACTCCTCAAGAGCGCTTGTCCATTAATGGGAGATTGCTCACCGCACTGCGCGCGGCGCATGTGTCGGGATTTCGACGCTGGCGCGTCTCAACCCTCGCAATGACAGGGACTTCGTGCAGAGCGGAGTTCCTTTTGGTTGTGGCGGGTTTGTGCAGTTATAATTCGCGGCATGAAAACAACCAGGAAAAGGGAAAAGATGCGCGCTGAATATGATTTCAGCAAAGCCGAGCGCGGAAAATTTTACCGTCCGCTGGATAAGGGGTATACCGTGCATGTGACGAAAAAAGATGGGACGGTTGAGGTGAATCATTACCTGCTGGCGGAAGGAGCCGTGTTGCTTGCGCCTGACGTGGCTGAATATTTTCCAGACTCCGAATCTGTCAATGAGGCGTTGCGGTCGTTGATTCAGTTGATGGACAAAGTCCCTGCGCGGAAATACAAGCAACCGCGTTCAACGGCTTATCAAGTTGCGGAACGAAAGTAGTACAGTAATCAGTGATCAGTGGACAGTAATCAGCAAAAAAAGACTCGGCGATGGCTGAGTCTTTTTTTGATCCCCTCCCTGACCCTCCCCCATTCGAAAAAACACGAATGGGGGAGGGAACACAACGCCAAACTTGAAATAGTGTTTTCATCCAAACTTCTCGTTCACCTTCCTCCAAATCCGTTCTTTGATTTGGGGGAAGGCCGGGATGGGGGTCCCGGTGATTAGCCAACCCTTCTTTGTTATCTGTTCCTCAAGTTTTCGGCTTGTTCAAATCGCGCAATCGCTTCGAGTAACGAACTGGCCGCGTCTTCGCCAACCTGAAAAACAATCGCAGAGCGCAATGCCTTAACCAGCAACTCGTTGACCTCGGGAGAATCGCCGCCATCCTCTATTTGCATGGTGATCGCGCCAAGAATGCCGTTCAATTTGCGCTGACGCAGGGGTGGCAGGTTGAGTGCCTCGACTGCCTGATCCACTGGCTTGAACGTATTAAGGCGCGCCCGATCTATGTAGCTAAGAACATCTTGTGGGTTTTTTGTTTTCATCCTTCATCCTTCTGCCTTCAGTCTTTCAAGCATCCTCTCCGCCTCTTCATACGCGACCTTGTAATAATACGGTGGACCATCACACGTCGCCAACCTCAACGCCTCCTGCGCATGGAACCTCGCCGCTTCTTTATCGCTCCCAACCTTCAAACCTTCCAACCTGTAACCTTCCAACGCGAGCGTAGCGAGAAACAAATTCGCATCCGCCCCCTGCAAGACGTACCCGCTCCTCTCCGTGATCACCAGCGCCTCGGACGCTTTTTCCAGCGCGTCTTTGAAATCACCTTGAGCGTAACGCAGCCGCGCCACATCGAGCAGAATGTCGGCTTCAGCATCAACCGCATTGATTTGCCGACAGAGATTGAGCGCTTTGGACAGGTTTTCTTCTGCCAGAGTCAATTCGTTATTCATGCGATACGCCGCGCCGAGCAACCAGTGAGCGCGAACATAATCGCGGATGGGATAAACAAAACCAGAGTCAAGTTTTGCGTCTTCATTCGCTAGTTCAAGGGCACGTTTGGCTGCTTCGATAGCTGATATTCGATATTCGGTATTTGACTTTCGGGTATCGAACATCATTTCCTCTCTTGCCATGAGCATGAATCGCAATGCGCAGTATGACCAAGTTACGCCCTGTAAAGGAACACCTTGCATTTGAACATACTTTTGTTTTTCAGCCAACTCAAGCGATTTATCCAATTCCTGCCCCGCTTCGTCCCACATGCCACAATAGGACAAGACACGCCCTAATTCTTGATGACCGCCAGATTCGATTTGTTCATCTGTAATCTCATGGGATAGGTCAATATGGCGGCGCAGGTTGCGCTCCGCGGCGTTCAACACACCAATGATCAATTGCTGTGTCGCCATGTTCGCCAGCCCAAAGGCGATATCTTTCTTGAAGCCTTGTTTGTCTCGAATGTCATTTTGCATTTCCAATAGAGGCACAGCGCGGCGTGGCTGTCCGCTCAGGGCGTAGGCGTTGGCGAGAACGCCGAGAGTCCATGCTTGGTAGATTTCACTTTTCAAACGCGGCGGTTTATCTTCGCCGTCGAAAAACAAATCTCGTAACAGTTCAATTAGTAATTTGTTTGCACCGAATTGAAAATGTAAGGCTTGATATATTCGCTCATAAAACAACTTCCATGCCTCATGCAGATTCCCAACTCCGACCATTTGATGATACAGTTCGATGACGGGCGCAAGGTCATCCAGCGTTTTTACTTTCGTGTTCGTCGCGGGCATGGCGTCAATAAAGTGCTCGGCAAGTTTAATGTGCGCTTCTTTGCGCCGCTTCTCATCCGTGAAATGGTCGTAGGCGTAATGCCGCACGATCGGGTGCATATCGTAGCGCTGTGTCTCGCCCGCGTATTGCAACAGTCCGCGTTTGCGCAGGTCGAGCAGGGACTTGTCCAAATCGGGGCTGGCGAACACCTTTTTCAGCACGGCGTATTCCATCGAGCCGCGAAAGCAGGACATCTTGCCCAGCAAATCCCTGCGCTCGGAGGCTAAACTGCCGTAGGCGCGTTCCAACACGTGATGTCGCCTGGCTTTCACATCCTCGAAGATTTCCAGGTTCTTCACCGCCTCGATATCGCCGCGCTTCTCGTGGTCTTCGTTGATCAAACCGACCAGCAGGCTCAAACTCAACGGGTGATAGCCGTACGCGGCGCACATCGTTTCAACATCTGCACGCGCAGTAGCAGTAATCCCCTCGTTGTGGAAATACGTCACCGCGTCCTCGGGCGAGAAGGCGGCGAGCGGCTCCTCGCGGCAGCCTTTGAGCAGTT
>JBBIUO010000121.1:9046-10811 GCA_037440205.1 Chloroflexota bacterium | reverse complement strand
TGATCTTCTCGTTGCTCATCTTGTCGGGCATGACGAAGATGGTCTTGTAACCTTTGAGCGCCGCGGCAATGGCAAGACCCACGCCCGTGTTGCCCGACGTGGCTTCGACGATGGTTCCGCCGGGCTTGAGTTCCCCTCGTTTTTCGTATTGCTCGATGATGTTCGCCCCCACTCTATCTTTCACCGAGCCGCCAGGGTTCATGAACTCCAGTTTGGCATACAGCGGAACAGGAAGGTCTTTGCCGATGCGTTCCAGTCGAACAAGCGGCGTGTTGCCCATCGCGCCGAGGATGCTGTTAAAGACTCGCTTCTCTTTTGATTCGGGTAGTCCAATCATTCTTTCTCCTTTGGTTGGGGGTATTTTACCAGCGGGCGGGAGGCAGTGAGAAGTAGAAAGTGGAAAGCGCGAAGTTATCAGTGAACAGTTATCAGTGATCGGACGTGTTACAATGGCGACACAGACAGAACGGAGGCGAAAATGTCGGATGAGCCAAACGAAGAGACCTTGCAGGCCATGGATGATCTAAAAAACCGTCGCAACACGAAGACCTTTGAAAGCGTTGAAGAACTTATCGCGGACTTGGAATCATGAAATTTACATGGGATGAAGCAAAGCGCCTTTCGAATATCCTAAAACACGGGATCGACTTTGCCGATGTGCCATCCATGTTTGACGGCGATGTTTTTACAATCGAAGACAAACGCTTTGATTATGGAGAAACACGCTACATCACTTTTGGACTCCTGCAATTCCGCGTCATTGTTGTGGCGCATACCGATGAGAACGATGTAATTCGGATCATATCCGCCAGAAAGGCGACGAAAAATGAAGAAAAACTCTACTTCCAGGAAATTGGGTACTGATTTCAAACGGCTTGATAAAATGGCAGACGCCGACATTGACCTTTCGGATATTCCTGAAGTCACGCCGGAGATGTTCGCCAAAGGAGTCGTTCGGCGCGGGCGCAAGCCAATCGCCAAACGCCAACTCACACTGCGGCTCGACAGTGATGTGGTCGAATGGTTTAAAGGGCAGGGAGATGGGTATCAGACCAGAATGAACGCTTTGTTACGGGCATACATGGAAGAGCAGAAAAAAACAGCCGGTACGCGGACGAAAGCCGCCGCGAGACGCGGGTAGTTTTCCTGAGAACAGCCCCCCGAAATTTTCAAAAATTTCGGGAGGCTGTTTGGGTCAGGCGGTATAATTGTATGCAAGCAAGGAGCAAATCATGCGTATTAATTGGCGCGAACACATCTCTGTTGATCCTGAAATTCATCACGGCGAACCCTGTATCAAAGGCACGCGCATTCCCGTTTCGATGATCGTGGGAAGCGTGGCGGATGGAATGTCATTTAATGCAATCATGGATGCATACCCGCAATTGAAACAGGAATCCATCCAGGCGGCGTTGGCGTATGCGGCAGATATTGTCCGCCAGGAAGTTTTTCTGCCTCTTGCGGGGTGATGTATGCCTTTAAAAGTCGCAGTGGATGAAGATTTACCGCGCCAGGCAGTTTTGCTGTTACGTGAGCATGGATACGACGCCGCAAGTGTCGTTGAAATGGGCATGGGTGGATGGAAAGATCCCCGGTTGTGGATCGTTATTCAAAAAGACGAAAGGTTTTTAGTCACAGCAGACAAAGGGTTTGGCGATATTCGTACCTACCCGCCCGGTGGACATTTTGGCGTTTTGCTTTTGCGCCCCGATGAAGATGGAATTCGTCCTGTGCTTGAATTGCTCGAGCAGGTGCTGGATTCTTA
>JBBIUO010000121.1:0-9025 GCA_037440205.1 Chloroflexota bacterium | reverse complement strand
CCACAGTGGCAACGCCAAGAGGAATTCGAATGCGCAAGGGATGAACAACACTGCGAATGGACAACGAACACCCGCATTGCAACACACTTGCCCTAATTCGATATTCGTGGCCGTATTCGTGGATGGCCTCTTACGGTGAGCGGGCGCAACGAAAACCAATATAGCTGCCCGAGTTCGTCGGATAATAATAGAGGCGGTCAGCAGAACGGAGGCCGCTAACGCCAGCGTACCACGAGCCGCCCCGCAACACTCGGGCATCTGAAGAACTCGTGTCCTCGCGTCCATCACTGACATCGTAAGGATAAGACATATACAAACTGCTTACCCACTCCCAAACATTGCCTGCCATGTCAAATGCGCCATAAATGCTTTTTCCGCTTTCGTAACTCTTAACTGCTGTTGTATCTCCCACACAGCCGCCATCCTTGCCCCAATAATTTGCGAACGAGCAATCAATCGAGTCGCCCCAAGGGTAAACACGTCCATCCGTGCTGCGGGCGGCTTTTTCCCATTCGGCTTCGGTGGTAAGCCTGCGTCCCGTCCATGTGCAATAGGCAAGGGCGTCATTCCATGAAACGTAAATCACGGGATAATCGTCAAACTCTGAATTTCCATAATAATCTGGATGTGTGTAGGATTCTGTGGGACGTAGCGGATCGCACTGATTCGCGGCGACACATTTTGCATACATGGCATTTGTTATTTCGGTCTGGTCAATCCAGAAGGCATCCAGGGTAACCTGCTGTTCGGGCTTTTCGTCATCACTGCTGCTATTGCTCCCCATCGTAAATTCGCCTTCGGGCACATAGACCAACACCATGCCGTCTTTTTCGGAGACCATGGTCGAGCCGATTCCGGGGGTTGGCGTAAATGTGGGAGCGCGCGTTGAAGGGATTTTTGTCGCGGTGGTTGTGGAAGGTTTCAACGTCACGGTAGGGGTGACAGCAGGCGTTCTCGTCGCAGGCAGGTTATTGAGAAGGTAATTTCCGCCGAATGCGGCAAATAGCAATCCTGTAATCACAAGTCCGCTAACAGCAAGAGTGCGGGAGTTTGACGAAAGGAAGGAGGTGACTTTCCAATAACTTCCTGTTGTTTTTTCCTTTTTGTATCACGCGCCGCTTTTGCCCGCACATCCCTTTCTTTTTTCTCGCGCGCAGCTTTTTCGGCGGCTTCACGATTCGCTTTTTCTCTTGCTTCCTTTACAGCCTTCTCTCGCGCGGCTTGCTCAGCCGCCAACTTGCGGATATTCTCCTCCGCCTCGCGTTTTGCTTTTTGTTCAACCTTTCTGCGCTCGGCCTCTTCCGCTTCCGAATCCAGTTTTTGGCCGTATCGAAGTTTCAAGGCTTCGAGCAAATCGGCGTACGAGTTTTCCTTATCAGCCCCAAAATAATTCACCCAATGAAGTGACCGCAATTTACGCGGAACATTGCAATCGTCCAATCGCAAGGGGATCAGGAAAATCGTTTCTTCGGGTTTTTCAAGCGCAATATCATAAGCGTATCGAATTTCCCTCTGAACGAAGCCTTCTTTTGTCACCGATTGCCCTGAAAGGCAGACAATGACTACATCCGAGTCATCTACAGCCTTCTCAATGACCAATTCCCAATCCTGTCCGGGCAGGATTTTTGCCTTGTCCAGCCACGGATCGATCCAGCCTTCCATTTTCAGAGCGTTGTACAACTCCCGCACAGCAGGCTTACCCTGTGAAGCATGGCAGAGGAAAACGCGGAGTGGTCTCATGGGGGAAAGGATGAAGGATGAATTATGAAGGATGAAAAGGTGTGCAAAACTCCCAACGATTTGATTATATGACAGGGGAGAGAAGTTGGCGAGATGTCTAATTGCTCCCTTCGCCGTCCCCGGCGAAGATGTTACCGGTAAACATCTCCCACAAGGCGCTCCGCCGGAGACGGCGGCTGAGCATGAGAAAACAGACTCACCCCGCCGGCAAAACCGCCACGCGGAAGCCGTGATCGTTCCAGGCTTTGTTTGGGCGGGAGATGTGGAAGAACTGGCGGCCGGAAACCCGCTCGACAAATTGGTTGAGGTACCACGAGCCACCGCGCACCGCCAGCCATTCATAATCCTTGATGAAAAAATTGGCCTGCCATTCCCACACATTCCCGGCCATGTCCATCACTCCGAAGGGACTCTTCCCCAGCGGGTAGGCGTTCACCGGCGTGGTGCGGCTGAATCCGCTTTCCTCCACGTTGGCGCGTTGGAGAATCACTTTCAGGGATGTTGTTGCCGTCCCCGGCTCATCCCAAGGATAGCGGCCGGCGGGAGTCCCGCCGCCAGATGTGGCTGTCCATTCCGTTTGCAGGGGCAGGCGAATCAATTTCGGCTTCAACGTTGGATTCTCCCTGCCTTCGGGCAGGCGATTCCAATTTTTGAACAGCCACTCGCAATAGGCGTTCGCTTCGAACCACGAAATTCCCACCACTGGATGATACGGGTTCGACCTGCCAAAGTCTTTGTGATCCCAGAAACGGGGAAGCAGGATCGAGGATTCCGTTTTATCGAGTTCTTCGTGAAGAAATTCAAAGCCTGCCCTGCCCTAATTCCCCATCGGCTTGCAATTTTCATCGAACTTCAAAAAGTCCAGCCAGTAAACCAGGCTGGAAAAATCGGACGCATTCAGGAAACGTTCGTACTGCGAATTGGTGACGGGATATTTTCCAATCCAAAAGGGATACGAAACTTTCGATTCTCCCTGCGCCGGGATTTGAATGAAACTATGCAGGTCTGGTTCTTCCTCCGCAGACTCAGTTGCTTTCGGCTCGACCGTTTCGGGAATTTCGATATTCAACGATTTCGCGCGGGCGCGCAGGGATTTGATCAATTTTTCGTGGGCGTTCGGCGTGAAGTAATCCACCCAATGCAATTTCTTCAATCGCTCGAAGGATGGCTCGCATTCATCCAGCCGCAACGGGATGATGTAGATCGTCCCCTCGGGTTTCTCATCCGCGATATCGAGCGCGCGGCGGATTTCCTTGTTGACGTAACCTTCTTTGGCGACGGAAACCTTCGAGAGGCAGATGATGATCGCATCCGACTCACGGGCGGCCTGGGTGATCTCAAAATCGAAGTCCTGCCCCAGTAGTAGATTCTCCTCATCGAGCCAGGGAGCAATCCACTTTTCGGCGGAGAGGCGCTTGTACAATTCGCGCACAGCGGGCTTGTCTTGTGAGGCATGGTAGAGGAAGACGCGGAGTGGTTGCATGATGAAAAGGCGTGCAAAACTCCTGGCACTCTGATTATATGACAGGCGGAAAAAGTTAGCGAGATGAAAAAGACTCCCGCCGAAACCTTCGACGGGAGTCTTCTTTGATAAATACAGAGGTTATCAGTGACCGACACCCAAGCCGCCGTCCACCTTCGGTTCTTCGAGACGGTGGCATCTTGTGAGTAAATCCTTTGTCGGGGGCGGCGAAGGGAGCAATCTCATCCACAACTTTTAGTGCATCCGGGAATATCGAAGGACTTGACAAAACAAACCACAGGTTCCATAATGGTTCCAAAATGGAACCGCGAGGTAGAAATGGTTACTCTTACAATCAAAAACGTGCCGCCCGAAATTTATGAAAGGATAAAAATCCAGGCAAGAAACAATCACCGCAGTATAAACGGCGAGGTGATTTCCATTCTGGAAAAGGCGCTGTCCATTCCGCCCATTGACGTGCAGGCCACGCTGGAGCGGACGAGTAAGATCCGCGAACTGACCGCGCATTATGTCATCACCGCAGATGAAATCGAGAAAATGATCAACGAGGGACGCGAATGATCGTTGCAGACACCAACCTCATCGTTTATCTTTTCATCAACGGCGATAAAACCCCGCTGGCGCAGAAGGTCCTCTCGAAAGACCCGCATTGGATCGTCCCGCCTTTATGGCAAAGCGAATTCCGAAATGTCCTTGCAGGATACATCCGCCGCGGAATGACGCTATCCCAGGCAAAACAGATAATGGAAGACGCCATGTTGACATTGGAAAATCGTCAGGTGTTGCCATCTTTCGAAAAAATTTTAGAGTTGATCTCCGAAAGCGATTGCACCGCCTACGATTGTGAATTCATTGCCCTTGCCGAACAACTGGGGGTACTACTTGTAACGGCGGATCGCCAACTGTTGATTCGATTTCCAAATTCGACGATCTCGCTGGAAGAATTCGTCAAATAGCAATCCTCCCGCCGAAAGATTCGACGGGAGGGGTTTCATTAAACGGGAGATTGCTTCGGGCTGGGTCTCGATACAGACTTTGTCCTACACGAACACCGCCCTCGCAATGACATTAGTACAGCGGCAGGCTCGGGTCCACCTGCTCCGCCCAGGCGTTGATTCCGCCTTTGAGGTTCTTCATCTTCTTGAAGCCTGCGCTGGAGAGGATTTCGATGGCGCGCGCGGAGCGGGAGCCTCGTTTGCAGAAGACGATCATCTCTTCGGCAGAGTCCAGTTCGGACATGCGCTGGGCAACTTCTCCGAGAGGAATGTTCTTTGCGCCTTTGATGGCGGAAATCTCCAACTCGTGAGGTTCGCGCACATCGAGCAGGAGCAGGCCCGGGTCACGTGTGATGCGGTCTTTCATCTCCTGAGGCGTGATGTCCCAGTTCGCGCCGGCGGACGTGTCATCCGCATGATGGCCGGGGACTCCGCAGAATTCCTCGTAGTCAATCAACTCTTTGATATCGGCATTGGGTCCGCACACGCGGCAGTTGGGATTCTTCTTCAACTGCACGAAATCGAAAGACATATCGAGCGCGTTGTAGAGAAGCAGTTTGCCAATGAGCGGTGTGCCGATGCCGAGCAAAACTTTGATGGCCTCGGTGGCTTGAAGCGTGCCGACCGTGCCGGGCAGAACGCCAAGCACACCGCCCTCCGCGCACGAAGGGACGAGGCCGGGCGGAGGCGGCTCGGGGAAGAGACAGCGGTAACACGGGCCTTCCTTTGCGTAAAAGACGCTCACCTGCCCATCGAAGCGGAAGATGGAGCCGTAGATGTTTGGCTTGCCGAGAAAGACGCTGACATCGTTGGTGAGATAGCGGGTGGGAAAGTTATCCGTGCCGTCAATGATGATGTCATAGTCTTTCGCGATGCGAAGCGCATTTTCGGAAGTGTACGGCTCGTTGTAAACGTCAACTTGAATATCGGGATTCAAATCGGTGAGGCGGTCGCGCGCGCTTTCCACTTTAAGTTTGCCAACGGTGGACGTGCCGTGAATGACCTGTCGTTGCAGGTTGGATGAATCAACGATGTCGTAATCAACGAGGCCGATTCGACCAATGCCCGCCGCCGCGAGATAGAGCGCGACGGGAGAACCGAGTCCGCCGGTGCCGATGACGAGGGCGGAGGAATTCTTGAGTTTGATCTGTCCATGCAAACCGACTTCCGGCATGAGCAGGTGGCGCGAGTAGCGCAGGATTTGTTCGTGGGAAAGTTCTTCGATCATGAGAAACCTTTCTCACCACAAAGAACACAAAGGATCACAAAGGTTTAAGATTTTTCCTTTGTGTACCTTTGTGACCCTTCGTGGTTAAGAAATCCTTCCTCCCGCAATGGACGGGATCAGCATCACCCGGTCACCGTCCTTGATCGGGGTGTTCACTCCCTGCAAGTCTTTGATGTTGTGCTCGCCGACAAATAAATTGACAAACGGACGCAGTTCCCCGCCGTCGTTGAACAAATGCGGTTTGATGGTCGGATATTGATTGGTCAGGTCCGCGAGCGCATCGGAAATGGTTGCGCCGCCCACAGTCACTTCACTTTTGCCGCCGGTGTAGGCGCGCAATGGGGTTGGAATTCTCAAAATGGTCATGGATTCTATTTTCTCGTTTCGTTATTTTTTACCACAAAGGCAACAAAGGAGCACAAAGGAAAAACCCAAAAAACCTTTGTGTGCCTTCGTGACCCTTCGTGGTTAACCTTTTTATATAAACAATTGTACATCCGCATCGGCGGCATATTCAAGGAAGGTCGCCGCGCCGCCGATCTCGCATTCCTTGATGAAATCCTCGCGCTTGAAGCCGAAGACATCCATCGTCATCTGGCAGCCGATCATGCGCACATCCATTTCGACGCACATCTGGCGCAATTCTTCAACGGTGGCAACGCCTTTGTTTTTGAAGGTTTGCTTCATCAGGGTGGTTGCCACGCTTTCAAAGCCGGGCACATTTGCCATGAGCAGGTTGGGCATGGGCCAGTTGATGTTCTGGAATCCTTCCGGGCCGAAGGGCATCTTCATCGGCATGGCCGGATTACCAAGCGGCGACACAGCCGCGGTAAGTTGCGGCTTGAGCAGGGTCAGGCCGTAAAAGGTGAAGAACACGCCCACCTCCCAGCCCATCGCGCCGGCGGCGCTGGCAAGGATGAATGGCGGGTATGCCCAATCCAGCGTGCCTTTGCTGGCGATCAGGGCGAGTCGTTTCGGGGCATCGGGGTTTGATTTGGTCATGTGGTTTCTCCTTTGGAGAAGTACACAAGTAGACAGGTAAACAAGTAGACACGTGTTTCTGTGTTTACCTGTGTACCTGTTTCCTTGTCTACCTTCTCACACCTTCCTCAAAAAGAAAACAAACTTTTCACCTTCCGTTGTGGAAAGGAGCAGTTCATTCCCGGTCTGTCGGCTCCACGCTTCGATATCCGGCGGCGAGCCGGCGTCGGTGGCGATCATCTTCAAAATCTGCCCGGCCTGCAATTCCTTCATCGCCTTCGATGTTTTCACAATCGGCATCGGACACAGCATTCCGGTGCAATCCAGCACCTGGTCTTCCTTGATAACATCCATTTTAAAATTTCTCCTGGTTATTGAATTTCGGCAAACCACAATATGTCATTCTGAGGAGCCAGCGCTCTTCTGGCGACGAAGAATCTCTCGTACTATCTGCCGGGCAACGGGCTCTCGCTCAGCGTGACATGAAATCGTGATTTATTGAATTTCGATTTCTTCCTCTTCGTATTTCGTGCGATCCTCCGCCAGCCGCCACGAGCGGTGACTGACGGCCTTGCCTTCGTCCACGCGCGTGATGATGTACGAGAAAAACGGCTGTGCCCATTCGCGGTCATATTCGGAGGGAACGTTCGGACAATCGGGGTGGGAATGGAAAACGCCGATCAAACTCAAGCCGAGCGAGTCGGCTTTCAACTCGGCTTTGAGATAATCCTCCGGCGTGAACAAAAAGCGGTTATGCCGCGCTTCATCCTCGCGCGCGTTTGGCAGAGATAAAATCTCCTTCACTTCGCCTTCCACGCCGATCAAAAAACCAGCCCCTTCTTCCGGGTACGCTTCCTCCACGTGCGCGTTGATCTGCTCGATCAAATCATTTGAAACAGACAGCATTATTTGCCCCTCCAAAGAGCAGTATCGCTCAAATATTTGTAGCCCGCGTCGGGGAACAACGTTACCACCACGCCTTCATCCAATTCGCTTGCGATTTGAAGCGCCGCGACAACCGCCGCCCCGGAGGAGATTCCCACAAAGAGACCTTCCTCCCGCGCCAGGCGGATCACCATCTCATGCGCCGCTTCAGTCTTGACCTCGAGCGGGGTGCCCGCAAGCGACTCGTCATACACTTCGGGTTTGATCGCACTAGGCATGTGCTTGAGTCCCTCCAGACCATGGAAGGGAGCATCGGGCTGGAAGGCAATGACTTTCACGTCCGGCAATCGTTCCTTCAAATATCTCCCTGTGCCCATCAACGTGCCGGAAGTGCCAAGCCCGGCTACAAAGTGAGTCACCTGCCCGTTGGTCTGGTCAACGATCTCAGGCCCGGTGGAAAGATAATGCGCCTGCGGGTTTGCCGGGTTGCTGTATTGATTGGCGTACCAATACAGGTCGGGTCGTTCCGCGGCCAACTCGTGCCTTTGAGAATCGCCCCGTCCGAGCCTTCGAGCGGATCGGTGAGCACCAGCTCCGCGCCCAGCGCTTTGAGAATGGAAATCCGTTCCGAACTGGCGCTGGCCGGCACCGCCAACGTGACTGGAATTCCCAGCGCCGCGCCAAACGTGGCATACGAAATTCCCATGTTGCCGGAAGTGGAATCCAGCAGGCGTTTGCCGTTTCCCAAATCACCGTTGACAATGGCGGTTTGGATGATGTTCAATGCGGGGCGGTCCTTCACCGAGCCGCCGGGGTTGAACCATTCAGCCTTGGCAAATACCTGGGTACGAGGAGACAGGGCTCGGCCCAGTTTGCGAAGCGGAAGCAGGGGCGTATTCCCCACATGATAGGCGAGGCTATCGAGGGGAATGGTATTGGATTCGGTAAGTCGAAAATCAAGTAAGGTCATTTTTTTCCTCTCAACGCAAAATAAATTTTGCGGTACAGGGTGTTAAATCAAAAGCAGTCAACGGGTAAACAAAAAGACGGCGAACAAACGCCACACATGCAAACTTTTGCAAGCGGGGGTCGTCCAACCGTCTGATAATTCCGTTGACTGCGGAAGGGGGTCTGTCTCAGGCGGTGGTTACGAGCCCCGCGACAGACACAAGCAATAGTTAAATGTTTTCATGGTTATTCAATAGATGTCCGCTATTTTACGTATCTTACCGATTTTGTCAATATGAAAATTCAGTAAAAAAACCTGACATGTCTCATCTTTACCCCGGTTCATCAGAACCATTGCATCGGCAAAAGTCATTTTTGATGGATTCTCACCGGAGACATGTCCGGTTTATGGCTTGAAGCAGGTGTAACCAAAAGGGTGGATTCTGCCGATTAAACCGGATCAGGCCTCCCGTCGGCATGATGCGTTTATCCCCCCGCCGCGGAAGCCATCAAAATGACCTTGTCATCGTCCTTCAAAACGGTTTCCATTCCGTTCAATTCCCGCAAATGGACGCCGTTCACAAAAATGTTGAAGTGCCTGCGGACCCCGCCGTTCGAATCGTACAAGTGCGGCTTCAATGCCGGGTAACGGGAGAGGATGTTTTCGAGCAGTTCGGCAACCGTCGAGCCATTCACCTCGAACTCGCTTTGATTATCCACATAGAATTTCATCAGGGCGGGAAAACGGACGATGGGCATGGAGAT
>JBBIUO010000120.1:0-10852 GCA_037440205.1 Chloroflexota bacterium | reverse complement strand
TAAGTGACGATGCCCTGCAGAGGATTGTTCAACTCGTGCGCAACGTTGGCGGAAAGCTGGCCGATCAACGCCAGTCTTTCGGATTCCGATATCTTTTTCTTTGCATAATCCTTTAACTGCTCGTCGCGCTCTTTCAAGGATGCGGCCATCTTATTGAAGGTGTATGCCAGTTTTCCGAGTTCGTCGCCTGAGCGAATCTCCACGTTTGCATTCAAATTCCCGTCCGCAATTTCCCTGGATGCCGACACCAGCCTGCGGATGGGGATCGAGATCCGCTGGGAAATAAAATAGGAAAATACCATTGTGATCAGCGTGCCAATAACGGTGATGGTCAGAAATGCAAGGACGATCTCCCTTTTAATATCCAGGTACTTTTGTTCCAAAATGCCGACGTATAAAATGCCGATCCGCTCGTGATTGAGATCCTCAATGGGTTCATACGCGGTGATGTACCAGTTATTGACTACATAGGCGCGATCCACCCAGGGCAATCCATTGACGATCACCTGATCGTAGACCTCCTCCATGATGCGTGTGCCAATTGCCCTGGAACCATCCCCGTTGCGGACATTGGTCGAAATCCTCACGTCGTCCTGGAAGATTGTGGCCGTGCCGATGTCCTCCCCTTTGTATTTCAATTCCTGAAAGACAGTCTGCTTGACTTCATCCACGATTTCATAGTTCTTATTCAACAGCCTCCCGCCGTACACCACCCCGAGGAAGCCGCCTTCCCGGTCAAAGATCGGCGCCGCCGCTTTCAACATCATCCCGGATGTTTCCTCCGTCTCACTGCGTGTCCTCGCCATCGGCGTATCAATGAATTTTAGATAGGCCTGCTTGGCAAGAAGGACGGATTCCTTTTGCAGTTCCTCCTCCGGCAGAATGGACGTGGCCGCGACGGGGACCCGGTCATGCAGGACGGCGGCCACAAGATCATCCCCGCTTTGGTCATCGCCGAAGACCTCCCAATTGTTGGCCCGGATCAGAACGACGCCGGACGTATCGGTGATGGTCAATATATCGAGATTTTCATTTTCCTTAATTCGCAGCAACTCGACGGCGGCATCGTTAATGTTTCCGGATTTCAGGGCGGTAATGATGATGTACCGGTCGGCGGTCAATCGAACGACATCGTTGATCTGCCGCAGTTTGGCCGTGTAAATTCCCCGCGCCGAATTCAGGTCGCGCTTCACGGTTTCCTGCGCTTCGGCCACCACGCGGTTGCCGATCAATTGAATCCCGGCAATGGTAAAGATGGCGCTCGTCAGGATGATGATCGCCAGATAACTCAGGATCAGTTTGGTGGCAATCGGGATGCGCAGGGTTCGCTTAAACAGCCCGCGAATCCCTTTTCCGTTTTGTGTGTTGAGGATCGCAATTCCGTTCGCCATTCCAGCCGGGTCCTTTTACATCGCCTCGTGAACCAGTTCGATCAAATCCCTGACCTGAAGCCTGCTCTCGTTGCCGGTGGTTTTGACCGCATCCCGGAACATGGTCACATCTTTCGGGCAGGCCACGATGAAGTTCGGAACATCCGTCAACGCGGCGGCATCGCGGATGCGCATCTCGGCGGGACGTTCCGTGCCGGGAGTCTCATTCATCCAGATGCGCCCACCGCCCGCGCCGCAGCAGAAGGCGCGGTCGCCGTGACGCTCCATCTCGATCAACTCACAGCCTGCCGCGCGCAATACGCGGCGAGGAGCGTCGTACACGCCGTTGTAGCGCCCCAAATAGCAGGGATCGTGATAGGTAATTCGGGCATCCAATTTCTTGCTGAACTTCAGTTGACCCGACGAAATCAATTCATCGAGCAGTTCGGTGTAATGCAAAATACGCGGACGACCGTTCCCATTCCACGTATATTCATTCTTCAAGGTGTTGTAGGTATGAGGGTCGGTGGTGACGAGGGTCTCGTATTTGCATTTGGATAAAGCTTGTAAATTCTTCTCCGCCAGCATTTCATATAAGCCCTCTTCGCCCACGCGGCGCACATCGTTGCCCGCGTTGCGTTCGGCTTCGAACAGAATTCCAAAATTCAAGCCAGCCCGCTGGAAGACCTCCGCCGTTTTGCGTGTGACCTCCGTCAAGGTGGGACTGTACGAAGCATAATCGCCGACGAACCACAGATATTCAACAGGTTCTTTGCGCGCATCCTTGATCGCGGGTTGCATGCCTGCCGTCCATTTGGCGCGCATCCGCTCGGACTGACCGAAGGAGTTCCCGTAGCGTCCCAGGTTGGCGAGCGCATCCTGCAATTTCTTGTCCACGCGGCCTTCGACGATCAAATGCCGCCTCATCTCCACGATGGGGATGACGTGTTCGATGAACAGTGGGCATTCCTGGTCGCAGGTGTAGCAGGTGGTGCATGCCCATAATGCTTCTTCTTTGATCACATCGCCCGTCAACGATTTGGACAAGACGCCATTCGACGATTTTGCAGATAACGCCGCGCCGCGCTCCTCAAGGTTGCGCCGCAAATCCATGATGAGCAACTTGGGCGAGAGCGGGTATCCGCTTCTGCAAGTGGGGCACATTTCCTGGCATCGTCCGCACTCGGAGCAGGTGTAGAAATCCAACATCTGTTTCCAGCGGAATTGCTCCATGACGCTGATACCAGCCGTCCCGTCCACTGCCTGCGGGGCGGGGAGTCTTCCATGTGGCTCCAAATTGCGAAGCAAAACATTGGGAATCGAAGTGAAGATGTGAAAATGCTTGCCGGTGGGCAACTCGGTCAGGAAGAGCAATACGACGCCTAAATGAATCCAGTAAGCAATCTCTTCGATGATTCCCTGCGCGGCAGGGCTGAGGCTCGCGAAGAGTCCACCTGTCAGCGTGGAAACAGGCCTCCACGCGCCGAGCAGGTCCTCGTCAAGATTGATGCGGATGCCGTTCATCACCAGCAGGCTGAGCATAATTGTCAAAATGAATCCCAACACCTTCACGCCCGCGCCTTTGTGACTTCCACGATAGCGATCCGGGTCAACGATCAGGCGCAGATACAAACCATATCCAACGGCGACAACAACAAGAGTTACGAGCAAATCCTGGATCAACGCCAGCGGTCCCCATTTTCCAATGACCGGTAGCACGTAATGAGGATTCGCAAACGCAACAAGCCCTTCTGTGATCGCCTGCAAGATGGTCAACGAAAGGAACAGGAAACCCCAAAAGACGAAGAAGTGCGCCGTGCCGGGGACGAGAAAACGGAACAAGCGCAATTGCGCGCCGACGTAAACCATCACGCCTTTGATGCGTTCACCCCAGCGATCGAGACGGCCGCCCGGCCCCCCGCGCCGCAGGTTGACCCACAACAGGCGGTACACCCGCCAGCCAAAGACGGCGATGGCCGTCAGCAGGGCGAGGAATACCACAATGGATTTGATCGCATCGTACGTCATGGCTTCATCAACCTTTTGCGGCTTTCACCTGTTCGGTCAGCACTTCGACCAACTCGAACATGTCCGCTTCAATTCCATACCGGGCGACGTTGAAAATGGGCGCGACGGGATCTGTGTTCACTGCAATGATCGTGTCGCTTCCGGTGATTGCCTCCACGTGTTCGGGCGCGCCGCTGATGCCCAATGCAAAATAAATCCTGGGCTTGACGGATTTTCCCGACTTGCCAACGAGCCGCGATATCGCCAGCCAGCCCTGGTCAATGACCGGGCGCGAACCGCACACCACACCGCCGATTGCCTGTGCAAGGGCTTCGGCCAGTTCGATGTTATCCTTGTTTTGAATGCCGCGCCCAACGGCGATGAGCAGGGGTTCTTTGGAAATATCCACATCGGCGACTTCGGGTTCGATGTATTTCGACAATGTAACGCGCAACGCATCCAGCGCAGGGACACCTGCTTCCGTTATCGACGGCGACTCAGCGCTTCGGCCTTGATCCGGCTGATAGCCGCCTGGGACGATGGTGATCAATGCGGTTGGAGCCGGCAAATCACCTTCGGCCATGATCTTGCCGCCGCAAATCTGGCTGACAAATTTTCCATCTTTCGTGAAATTGCGGCACGAACTCACCAACGGCAGGCCCAATCGCATCGAAAGCACGCTGGCGACATCTGAACCAATGGATGTGTTTCCGAACAGCGCCGCGCGCGGTTGTTCTCTGCCGATCAAATCCGATAGAACTTTTTGATAGGCATCCGAAGTGAAATCTGCCAGCGCCGCGTGATCGAGATAAAGGACCTGATCGGTGGCGAAATCCTTCGCCAGACCTTTTGCGTTGTATCCCAGCAGTACGGCAACGACCTTTCCACTCGTGGACTGTGCCAGTTCACGCGCGGCGGCGAGCATGATGTATGAAATATCTGAAACCTGCCCCCGCAGGTGTTCAATGATGACGTAGATATCCTGAGTCATGGCTGGCCTCCGTCACAAAACGCCCAGTTCCTTGAAGAGATTGACAAGTTTTTCGGCGACTTCTGCCGGTTCACCTGTGAGCATCTCTGCATGAGAAGCGGCTTCGGGTTGGAACATACGTCCGACTTCGGGGGCCCCGCCCGGGTCCAGGTCGGATGCGTCCTGTTCCTCGATGTGGAAATCCTTCATGGCCTGACGAACCTTGCTGACGGCCACATAGCGCGGCGGTTGTTCGGCGGCCTGAATTCCCAAAACAGCGGGGAGTGTTACCTCCATCTCGGCGAGCAAGCCGCCGGGATATTCCTTGCGTATCGCCGACTTGCCATCGTTGATCGAAACACCGGAAACGTAACCGACATAGGGCAATTGCAAACACTCTGCCAACATGGGCCCGACCGATCCATCCAGGTCGTTATGTGCCTGAACGCCGGTCAATACCAGATCGGCCTGAAGTTCCTTGATGATCGCGGTCAGTGTTCGGGCCAGGGCGTGGTTGTTCGCCGCGATGAAATCTCCTTTGATCTTGATCAGGCGGTCGGCGCCTTTGGCGGCGGCGGTGAACAATACATCGTCTGCGCCGTCGAGATCGGGAGCCACAACGATCACCGTGCCTCCACCGCGTTCTTTCAGCAGGATGCCCTGTTCAAGGGCATGATCGTCAAACTCGTTGATGATCCAGCGTGCAAAGGCGAGGTCGAGCGCCGCGCCGCTGGCATCAATGGCAAGTTCCTCCACCAGGTCTGGAACAAGTTTGGTCAAAACGACGATGTTCATCTCACCGCCTCCTTCTACACTCCCATTGCTTCAGCCAGAAGTTCGGCAATATCTCTTACCTTTAATTGTTCCGCCCCCGGCATGGTCTTTGCGGCATCCTCGAAACGCGGCGTTTCGTAAGGGCAGGCAACCGCCAGCACATTTGCGCCGGCCGACATCGCCTCGCGCACACGCCATTCTGAAAGGCGAACATGAGCCTTCTCCCACTGAAAGCCGTCCAGCCACATCCCGCCGCCGCCGCCGCCACAGCACAAACTGTTGGTGTGGTGGTGTGCCATTTCCACAAGCTCCAGGCCGGGGATGGCCTCCAGCAGGGCACGCGGCTGATCGAAGACCTCGTTTGCGCGCCCCAGGTAACAGGGATCGTGATAGGTGACTTTGGCTTTTACCTCGCGCTTCAGCAATGGCTTGAGTTGCCCGATCCGTTCCATCAGGAATTCGGTGTAATGCTGGACCGGGTACGAAATGCCCAACCGCGGATATTCGTTCTTGATCGCATTGTAGGCGTGCGGGTCGGTGGTGATGATCCGGCCAAATTGATACCTGCCAAACATTTTCCCGTTTTTCTCCGCCAGCATCTCGAACAGGCCGCGCTCGCCTGCCAGCCGCTGTGAATCGCCGTCGCTGTTTTCTTCCGGGCCCAGAATGCCAAAATCCACGCCGAGGGCATTGAGGATTTTCGCCAAAGCCTTCGTGGCAGACTGGACACGCGGATGATAGGAGGCATAATCGCCGACAAACCACAGCACATCCACCGGCTGTTTCGTTTTGCCCAGTACTTTCACCTCGGGCTGGATCCCAGCGGCCCAATCTGCCCGTTTACGCGGCGATTCACCCTGCGGGTTGCCGTATCTCTGGGAGTTTTGCAGGGCGGTGTGAAGTTCCGCCGGAACGTTTCCCGCCACGATCAATTCCTCCTTGATGCTCGTCATCAAACCAAACGTCAGCGGCACCTTGGATGGGCAAACGGCCGTGCAGGCATAGCAGGATACGCACATCCAGATCGTATCGGTTTCCAGCAATTTATCGAATCGATCCGCCCGCAGCATTGCGATCATGCGGCTGGGCGGGTAGGCCATCAGGTAGCCAAATGGACAGATCCCACTGCAATTCCCGCACTCGAGGCAAAGTTTCAGCCGTTCGCCGCTTGGCGTGGCTTCAAGAACTTTGGCGTAGAACGAACGCTCCGTTACTTCAGTAGCATTCATGAATTGCCTCCATAATCAGATTTTATTTTTTCCGAAAAATTCCACAGGAACAAAGAAAGGCATCCCATGCTCTGCATTGGACGCATATCAATACGTGCGAAATACCCGCTGTCTAAAGGCTTTGTGCAAAAGGGAAGGACCCTCCTCGCGGGTCATCCTTGCGCAGACTCTTTCATCGGTCGTTTTGAGCATAAGCACCTCCGTGCCTTTGCAATCCATCCTGCCGCATAAAGAACCCGACAGGCCAAAACCGCGACTGCTTGGTATGGCAAAAGCCGTCCATTCGCAGTGAAATACGAATCCCCCCAACCTTATGGTAGTGAACTACATCACAAATAAAAGTAACAAACATAACGTGTATACCTGACGAATATCCCCTTAATCCAACATGTTACAATCGCGGACGATGAATCTCTTTCAGCAGTTTGAACGCATGGCAAATACACGCCCCAATAAACCTGCGTTCATCTTCCGGGAGGGGAGGGATTGGAACACACTCACCTACAAACAATTGCTGGATCAAACCAACCGCTTCTTTTCTGGACTTTTGGCTGGGCCGCTGACCCCCGGCATGACCGCCGCTGTGATGACTCCGCCCAGCGCCGAGTTCTTCCCTTTTGCCCTGGCCCTGCTCAAGTTCGGCATCATCCCCATCATTCTCGACCCCGCCATCGGCTTGAAAAAAGTCGGCGAAATCCTTCGAGAATCCCAGCCCGATATTTTCATTGGCAACACGTTGACCCACACCTTGCGAAGAATCTTCAACTGGGGAAAGGACTCAATCAAACACAACCTCTCCATCAAACAGGTTGCAAGTTACAGGTTACAAGTTACAAACCCAAACTCCAACCCCCGGTCTCCAATTACCAATCACCAATCACCAATGACCAACACCGCTGCCATCATCTACACCTCCGGCAGCACCGGCCTCCCCAAAGGAGCGGTCTAAACCACGACAACCTCGCCGCCCAACTGGACTTGCTGAAAACCACCTTCGGTATCACGGAAGATGAAATTGACCTACCCGCCTTCCCCCTCTACGCCCTCATTGACCTTCTGCTCGGCGTCACCTCCATCATCCCCGACATCACCTTCCCCGTCCCCGCCAAAACAGACCCTGCGAAAGTGATTGACGCAATTCGGAAATTCAATGTCACCAATATGTTTGCCTCGCCGGTGGTCCTGGAAATTCTCTCAAATTATCGGCATACTCGTTGGTCGAGTAGCCCCGCTGCCCTTCGCGGGGCGTATCGAGACCAACCGTTTGTGGAGGCCCCTAAACTTCCTTCCCTCAAACGCATCATCACCGCTGGCGCACCGGCGAGCATTTCCCTGCAACAGAGATTCCGCAGGATGCTCGATGAAAAGACTAATCTCTTCGGCATTTACGGCGCGACGGAGACCCTGCCCATCGCCAAAGTCGAAAGCCGCGAGATACTTCAATTGAAAGAGAGGACTGAAAACGGCGCGGGGATCTGCCTGGGCAGACCCATCGAAGGGGTGACGGTGCGAATCATCGGGATCAGCGAGTCTGCGATTCAAGAGTGGCAGGATTCGCTTGAGGTGGGGAAAAATGTCATTGGGGAGATAGCAGTTCAAAGTCCAGCCACGACGCGGGAGTATGTAGGTCAAGTTTCCAACTTGACCAATCGCCTGTCCAAAATCAAAATCCCAAAAATGCTCCAGCCGCCGTCCCCGGCGGCGTGGGATGTCATCCACCGCACAGGCGACGTGGGCTACTTCGATGACGAAGGCCGCCTGTGGTATTGCGGACGAAAATCCCATCGCGTCATCACAAGAGATGATGTACTGTTCACCGAGCAGATCGAGAACATCTTTAACGCACATCTGCGTGTTTACAGAACTGCGCTTGTTGGCGTGGATGGCGAACCTGTGCTATGGGTGGAATTGGAAAAGAATGCGCGGGCAAATAAAGATAAAATCAGGCGTGAGTTGATCGAAATGGCAACGCATCACCCGCAAGCCGCAAAGATCAAGGTGTTTTTATTCATGAAAAAATTTCCGACCGACGTACGGCACAACTCCAAAATCATCCGCGAGCAACTTACGATTCAAGCAAGCAAACTAATCTCTACTCTCCAGTCTCCAATCTCTTCATCATGAAAACTCTCATCACCGGCGCAACAGGATTTCTCGGCGGCGCATTGACTCGCCGACTCCACAACATGGGCTGGGATGTGACCGCCCTCGGGCGCAACCCCGCCAAGCTAAATGAACTTGAAGATGAAGGTATCCGCCCGCTTCGGGCCGATGTTTCCAAAAAGGATGAACTCTTCACCGCCTTCAAAGGTCAGGAAGTCGTCTTTCACTGCGCGGCTCTTCCTTCGCCCTGGGGAAACTTTGAAAAGTTCTACCAAGCCAATGTCATCGGCACGCGCAATGTGGTGCAGGCTTGTTTGGAAAACAATGTAAAACGACTGGTGTATGTTTCCACGCCGAGCATTTACTTCGATTACAACTCGCGGGTGGGCGTGAAGGAAACCGACCCATTGCCTGAGCCGATCAGCAACTATGCTCATACCAAACTCCTTGCCGAAGAGGAGATTGATAAAGGCTTTGCAAACGGACTCGCCGTCGTTTCGATACGTCCGCGCGCGATCTTTGGTGAAGGAGATACCGTTATTTTCCCAAGACTCATCCCACGCCTCAAATCGGGCATGCTTCCGATTCTCGGTGACGGGGAAAACATCGTTGACCTGACTTACATCCAAAACGTGGTGGATGCGCTTTTGCTGTGCGCCGAGTCGCCTGCGAATACGCTCGGCAAAAAATACAACATCTCCAACGGCGAGCCTGTCAAAATTTGGAAACTCATCGAACGCATTTGCGACGAGTTGAATTATTCACACCCCAAACGAAAAATCCCCCACAAAACTGCCAACGCCGCTGCGAGTGTTCTTGAATTTATTTATTCCTTGATTCCATTCAGCCCCGAGCCGCCGCTCACTCGCGTTTCGGTCAGCATGATGGAGAACAACACCACGCTCGACATCTCCGCCGCGAAGAATGAACTTGGTTATCAACCAAAAGTGTCTGTTGAGGAAGGCGTGCAGAGATTTTTGAAATGGTGGAAGGAGTCCATGGCATTGCGAGGGCGGTGATTTTTCGCCCGAAGCAATCCCCAACGATGAGGAGGTTGCTTCGGGCTTCGCCCTCGCAACGACATATCGAATCATGAAAATCAACATTCTTCACGCAGGCTACTGCACTGCTCCCGAACACATCGCCATTCATGGCGGGCGCTGGCGCACCATTCATTTTCCCGCCATGTTCGCGCTGTTTCGTCATCCCACATTCGGCGCGATGCTTTTCGACACGGGTTATTCCTATCGTTTCTTCGATGAGACGAAAAAATTTCCCAAACGTTTTTATCGCTGGATGACTCCCGTCACGCTTCACGAAGAAGATTTGCTTGTGAATCAACTCGCTGGATTTGATCTCCGCCCGCAGGACATTTCCCACGTCTTCATCTCTCACTTTCACGCGGATCACATCGCCTCTCTCCCCGACCTGGCCTGGTCCCGTTTCGTTTACATGTCCCACGCCTTTGCACACCTTCGCAACTCGCCGCCTTCCGAAGATATGAAGCACGCCTTCCTGCGCGGACTCATTCCTTCGGATTTCGACTCCCGCTCGCAAGAAGTGGACATGACCAAGCCAACCCTGCTCTCCAAAGAGTATGCTCCCTTCAAAACAGGCTATGACCTGCTCGGTGATGGTTCCCTCATCGGTGTGGAATTGCCCGGTCACGCGCTCGGGCAAATGGGCATCTTCGCGCGCGGTGACGATAAATTATTCTTCTTTGTGGCAGATGCGGCATGGCTCAAACAGTCTATTGTCGAAAACCGCCCGCCGCATAAAATTGCCAATCTCCTTTTTCCCGATCCCGAAGCGTATCAAGAGACGTTGGGGAATTTGCATTTGTATTACCTGACTCATCCCGATACGCTGGTCGTCCCGTCTCATTGCGAGGAGACGATTCGCTCGCTCGAAAAACATTAACCACAAAGGGTCACGAAGTGTCACAAAGGTTTTCCTTTGTGCTCCTTTGTGATACTTCGTGGTGAAAAAATTATGCTCCCCGAACTCTTCACTCGCGAAAACATTCATACCCTGTCCTTCCCTCAAACAGACGATGGCGATTACGCCCGCCGCTACCTCATCCCCTTGATGACCAATGACCCGCAGAAATACATCCGCAACGTGTACAACACGCAGTTGATGGCTGTCAAAGTTGGCGAGACCATTCTCCCCATCACCGTCACGGATTTTCATCCGCAGAACACCTACACAGTCTCGCCGTACAGTCATTACGTTTCGTATGGCGGGTTTGAGGAAGTGAAGCATCTCAATAACTCACTGGCGGAATTTACGGTGAGGGCGGTTATGAATCCCGTTGCGTGGTATTTCCGTTATTCTGAATTGGATACTGACCTTTCGCTGAAAATTTTGGCGAATCGCGAATTTCCTGATACCCTCAG
>JBBIUO010000119.1:5520-10874 GCA_037440205.1 Chloroflexota bacterium | reverse complement strand
GATCAATAATAACGCGGCAGGCATGCCCACGATGTTCGAGCGTCCCAGCACCACTGCGTTTGCACCCTCGATTTTTACGCCCGCTTTTTCGAGCAAATAAATACAGCCATAAGGGGTGCATGGCACAAACAAAGGTTCGCGTCCCTTTTGAGCGAGACGGCCAATGTTGATCGGCGAGAAGCCATCCACATCCTTTTCGATGCTGATGAGTTGCAGGACGCGCTCTTCATTCAAATGAGAGGGCAGGGGCAACTGCACAAGAATGCCGTTGACCTTTTTGCTCCGGTTCAACTTTTTGATGAGTTTCTCAAGTTCCTCCTGCGAAATATCCGCAGGCAGATGATGGCTGATCGAGCCCATTCCCAATTCTGCGCAGGCCTTCTGTTTTGACGCCACATAGGTTGCCGAGTCAACGCGCTCCCCAACCAGCACTGTCGCCAATGTCGGCTTGGGCTTGCCCTCTGCGAGTCGCTTCGCCACCTTCGCGGCCACCTCATCACGCACCTGCTGGGCAATTAACTTGCCGTCAATTAACTGAGCTGTCATTTTTTGCTCCTTCGTCAATTTTCTGTGAAAGATTGCACGAATATTATACAATTTCTCCCCTGTTTCAAAAAGTGACACTCATCCTGAATTCGTAACAAGCCGAGAGCGGTTTTTGAAACACTATAATATTACTCTGTGAAAACTATGCCAGCCGCGAAGATTTTGTTTCAATACCGCAAGATTTATCTTGCCCGCGCAGGCGCAAAATGAATTTTGCGGTACAAACCGCGCTACGGTATCACCTGAAAATCATCAATCCACAATGTGCCGGCCAAACGCGCATCCTGTGGAGCGCTTACCGTAAACGCAAAGCCTATGACCGAGGCCGGGTTTACAGGCGTGCCGGCATTCTCTTCCCAGTCGGCGCGCCGAAAATCATCCCAATAGAGTTCAACACGCTCCCAGTCATAGAAACTGTTGAGCGGGGTTGTCAGTTCATACAGATAGGTTTCATGCGCGCCAAGCGGCCCGCCAAATAGATAAATTTCATAGATCATGTTGGCCCGATCCGTATGGACATAAAAGGCAACGCCCTGTCCCGCGCTCCAATCCATTACAGAATTGAAGGAAGAACTACAGGAAGCCCACGCATTAGGCGCAACATCGAAGTAGAATTTCAAGGAGGCCGAACCCTCATAAGCAACCGTATCATCCAATGAGCAGGCGGTTGTCGTGTCGCTTCCATCAGCAAAATAGGATTCCAAATCGGTGCGGTCGAGATTTTCAAAATCATCCATGAATAAATTCGGCTCTTGACTCAGGGAGGCCGCCGCAGAGCCAAACAGGGATAAATCATCCATCCACAAGGTGCCGCTCTGGCGGGAAGTTTCCGGGGTGGAAATGCCGATTACAAAACCGGTCACGTTTGCGGGGTCGATGGAAGCGCCGGGGTTCTCCTCCCAATCGGCGCGCAAAATTTCACTCCACGGAATCTCGATCCGCACCCAGCCATCCGCGCTTTCGGGCGGAGTCTCCGTCCAATAGACGTAGGTGGTAAGCGCATTCGGCCTCCCGCCAAAGACTTCGATTTGATATTCCGCATTCGGTTGATCGGAACGCAGGGAAAAAGCGATGCCCTCCCCCGCAGACCAATCCTGCACGGAATCGAAATAAAATCCGCACGTGGCCCATGAATTTTCCGCCACATCGAATTCGAAGTTCAAATAATTCGAGTCGCGCAACTCATGCGAATCTTCCACGTAGCAATCCAGCGTTGTGTCCCGGTTGTCTTCGAAATAGGATTCCCAATCTGTGCGCCCCGCGGGAGTTCCGCTTTCAAAATCATCCACGATCGTTCCAACAGAAGCATCAGACAGGGATTCTGAAACCGGCGTCGGCGAAACCTCACACCACGGCAGCATATCCCACGATCCCGATGGCGGACAAATACCAAAGACACCCATCAAACCAACGGCCAGACAAGCCACGCCGATGATTCCCACGATGGAGAATATCGCCGCCCAAAGAAATTTTCTGGAAGAGGACAGCCGCGCTTCTTTCTTGACCTTTGGCCTGGGTCCGGCCTCCGCAGGCTTTTTCGCCGCTGACGGTTGGACTCTCCCTGCCGGTATGTCGGAAAGCAAACGGCTGAGCGCGTTCTCCATTGCCACAGCCATTTCCTCCGCCGTCTGGTAACGGTCATCGGGATTCTTTGCCGTCGCTTTTAGAACGACGGCTTCCAGATATTCGGGAACATTGGGGTTAACCTGGCGCGGCATCGGCATCGGCGCATTGATATGTTTGATGACGATTGCCATCGGCGTATCCGCGCGGAAAGGCACATCGCCCGTGACCATTTCATACAACACGATACCGAGCGAATAAATATCCGTGCGGTAATCCACCTTGTCGCCCTGCCCCTGCTCCGGGGACATGTACATCGGCGTGCCCATGCCCACGCCGGATTCAGTCAATTTCCCGGAAGCCTGCGCCATCTGCGCCAGGCCGAAATCCGCCAACATGGGCCAGTTGCCATCCGCCAATAGAATGTTGCTCGGCTTGATGTCTCTGTGAACGATCCCGTGTTGGTGGGCGTATCCCAACGCGCGCGCGATCGGCGCCAGCAACCGCAGGGATTCATCGAAACCGAATTTCTGTCCGCCATGTTTCAGCGTATCGCCCACCACAAATTGCATGGCGATATAAGTGATACCGCTCGATTCCCCGTAACTGTAGATCGGAACAATGTTGGGATGACTCAATTGCGCAACCGCCTTTGCCTCGCGTCGAAACCGTTGCACAAACACAGGGTCCTTTGCAAAGAACTGCGGCAGTACTTTTATCGCCACGTAACGATCCAGCGCAGGCTCGTAGGCCTTGTAAACAGTCGCCATGCCTCCCTGTCCGAGTCGGCTCACCAGACGATACCCGCCCAACGTCTGCCCGACGAGCAAATCCTCCATCCCCAGAAGATTACCCGAGGCGACAGTCATCCCTGCTCGATGGATTTCCTCCACTTGATTAAGGAACTCCACCGCGCTTTGTATTCGCCTGGCAGGATTGGAGTGCAGGCATTTGGCGATCAAGACATCCCATTCGGTTGGAATCCCGCTTCGCATCCGGCTGGGAAGGAAATCATCCATCAGGGTTTTGTCCGCCGATATAAAATCGGCATCCAATTCCCTTCCCGTAATTGCCTGAAACAATATCGCGCCCAGTGAATAAAAATCGGCTCGCGCATCTGCCTGGCCGCCCTTGATCAGTTCGGGGGCATACGATGAACGCGCCTGAATCCTGCCTGCCGATAAAAGCCCGCCGATATCCAGACCTTGAGGGATGCCAAAGTTCGTCACCTGCACAGAATTCCCCGTGGAAAGCAAAACATCTTCAAAATCAAATATGGTTTGTGTTAAACCCAATGGATGGATTGAATCCAGATATTCCCCCAATTGTTGAGCGATATCGAGAACCGCTTCCATCGGCAGGCCGCCCTCCCCCATGGCAAGCATCCCGGACAATGACAACCCGTCAACATGCTCGCGTACGATCACTGCCTGCCCGTTCACTTCACCAGACCCGATCCACGCGGTTGCGTGTTTCGATGTGCGATTTGACAATTTTTTTGTGGCTGGTTCAAAACGCGGGAAAAATTCCGCCGCCGGGGCAAGCCGCGCATGGATCACGACCGCTGTCACATCCTGACCGGTTTGCGCATCCCGTCCCCAATATTCAACAAACAAATCATTTTCCCGAACCTGTTTTATGATCTCATACCTTCCAAGAACGGTTGTGTTCAGCATGGGATTTTTCCTCATCGGGGTGGTTGGATTAAATTATACATCTCATCCCCCAATGATTTGCGATTCAAAAACGTTCGTGTGCATGCAAACCATGTCAGGTGATTTGCTCCCTGCGCCGTCCCCGGCGCAGGATTCCCCGCACACCTGTCCTCCCACTCGCTCCGCTTCGGGGACCGTAGTGGCGGGCGGTGCCAGAGAAACGCCGCCGGGGACGGCGGCTTGAGCGACGGTCGATGTTTCGTGTCTATGGCTTCAACACAACAAAATTATCCAAAACAATATCCACGCCGGGGCTGGAAAACGTCCCTGCCAGCAAACCAACGTCGCCCGATTTCAACGTCCCGTCCTGCACCGAAGCGGCTTGAAATCCGTTGACATAAAGCGTGAGCGTATCGCCTATGCAATCGGCGCGCAGGTGATTGACCGCCATTCCTTTATTGATATTGCCATTCACCTGCATCTCGCTTTGACCCAGCAACACCGCCTGCCCGCCCGCAAACAGACCGATGCCATAATACCCATCGCTGGTGACAATGAAAAAATAATAGTCATTGCCAGTGAGTCGGCAGATCAGGCCGATGCGGTTTTCATCCGGGCCGCCCAATTTGCCCGCGTCCACTTCCATGCGCACATCGGCAAAGTTCTTCTGCGGCGTGGTCCAGAAATTCACATTCAACGCATTGACCAGCATCCGATACCCGCCGCCGTCATAATCCATGATTCCTTCGGTGGACGAAAAACGGTTCCATCCTGACGTTGGGCTGGCGAAGTCATCCTGAAACAGCACACTCCCCGACGGCATGGATTGATCCTGCGGGGCAGGCGCGGTGGGAGCGACAGTGGCACAAGCCGATGAAAAAAGGACAACGAACAAAGCATGGATTAATAGGCGATTCATGGACGCGATTTTATCACGGCGGGGTTGTTTGAATCAGACGGGTATAGCGTAAAAGTGTCGGTAAAATTTCTCCGGGCATTTAACGCAAAGACGCGGAGACGCAAAGGCAATAATTTCTTAGCGACTTGGCGCCTTGGCGTTAAAAACTCCCGATGGTTTTGCTCTGCACCCACCTGTTTTGCAAATTGACTGGTAAACTTTGAAATATGGCATCGCGATTTCTTGTCGGTTTGAAATACCTTTTTCAGTTCGGTGTTCGCCCGCTGACGTTGTATGCCTTGTATAAAATCGGATTGCGCACAGGCTTCTATAAACGCGCAACGCCTCCAATCTCCAACCCCCCAATCTCCAATTTCCTTTTTTCCCTTCCCAATCGCGAACAACTTGCCCAAATCCTCGGTGAAGATGGCAGGACAATGCTTCTCAAAGAAGCCGATGAGATCGTCCATGGAAACGTCCGCGTGTTTGGAGAATCAACCCCGCTCGATTTCACCCTCCCTCAACCCCTCCAACACTGGACGGACTACGAAAAGAACCAATTACTAATTACCAATCTCCACCCTCCCCACAACGATATTAAATACCTCTGGCAACCCGCCCGCTTCGGCTGGGCGTTCGTTCTTGGCCGCGCGTTCCATCTCACGCAGGATGAAAAATACGCCGAAGCATTT
>JBBIUO010000119.1:0-5497 GCA_037440205.1 Chloroflexota bacterium | reverse complement strand
ATCCTTCACCGAATCGAATCCCGTCAACATGGGGCCGCATTGGATGAACGGGCAGGAGATTGCGATTCGGTTGATGGCGTTTGTCTGGTGTGCGCATGTTTTTGCAGACACGCAACACGCAACACGCAATAAACAACTCCTGACCTCCATCACGCAACACGCATCACGTATTCCGCTCACCCTTGTCTATGCCCGTTCGCAAAACAACAACCATCTCGTCACCGAAGCCGCCGCGCTTTACACGGCTGGATTGTTTTTCAAAAACAAGTCGTGGCGCGAAACAGGTTGGCATTGGCTCAACTGGTGTTTTCAAAATCAAATCGGAGATTTCGGTGAATACATTCAGCACAGCGCGAACTATCATCGCCTGATGCTGCAAACCGCATTGTGGATCAATTTGATAAAGCAGGATGTACTCTCCGCTCACACGTCGCAGGCGATAGCGCGATCTGCCCATTGGCTTTTCTCTCTCCTCGATAACGCTTCCGGGCGGACCCCAAACCTGGGTGCCAACGACGGGGCTTTGATCTTCCCTTTGAGTGTCTCCGAATTCCGTGATTACCGCCCGACCGTGCAGGCAATATCGCGTGCGTTTCTGCGGACGAATTTGCCGCCCGGCCTTTGGGATGAAATGTCGTTGTGGTTTGGCCTCCCCGCGAACGAACGTGTGATCAATTCAGATGCCTACCTGACCGAAAACGTGCGTGGAAAAAATTCCTGGGCGTATCTGCGTGCCTCGCGATTCAAATCGCGCCTCTCGCACATGGATCAGTTGCATCTCGATCTATGGTGGCGCGGACTGAACATCGCGCAGGATGCGGGAACCTATTTATACAACGCCGAGCCGCCCTGGGATAATCCGCTGGTGACAACGCGCGTCCACAACACTGTAACCGTGAACGGCCGCGACCAGATGACTCGCGCCGGCCGCTTCCTTGTTTTGGATTGGGCGAATGCCTATTCAAAAAATCTGATCGAGGCCGACGTTGCGATTCTTGGCCGCGCCCGCGCCTATCATCGCGGCTATCGCGGCATAAAACACGAACGAACCGTGACCGTGTATCAGGATGAACGCTGGCTGGTGGAGGATAAACTCACCTCGCCCATCCGCTCTAAACATGTTTACCGTTTGCATTGGCTCCTCCCTGATTACGAATGGAAGATCGAAGAACAGGGATCGAGTGTCAGATTGAAAATCAACTCCCCACACGGCTGGATTAACATCTCAATTCATTCATCCCTCATCCTTTCTCCTTCATCCTTCTCCCTCGTCCGCGCCGGTGAATTGCTCCACGGCCAGCGCAATGTCCAGGCGTATGAAGGCTGGGTCTCGCATAGTTACGGACAAAAATTCCCCGCGCTTTCATGTGCCGTCGAAGTCACATCCACCTACAACACAACCTTCACCACCGAATTCACCTTCCCCGACTCGCTGACTCGTTGCCAAATCATTCCCCTTCCCCTGTTGTACGATTCAATCAACGGGCGTAAAATAACTCCGCCATATCGGCAAGGAAGTCATGTATCAAACAGATGAGAGTGATCTAGGTTCTTCTGATAATAACCCGCCTGATAAACGCGGGCGGCAGGCATTTAATTTGATCTCGAACATCGCGTAGATGCGTGCGCCTCTGCGTGATGTCAATTCACGCAAGGAGGTTGCCATGCTGAGCATCTACAAAACCACAGAGCAGGGGCTCGAAAAACTGGATACGATCGCGAACGGCACATGGGTCAATGTCGTGGACCCGACGCCCGAAGAGATCGAAAAACTGGTGGACTGGGGGATGGAGATGGACTACATCAATTATTCCCTCGATCAGGATGAAATGGCGCGCATGGAACGCGATGAAGAGTACACCTTCATCCTGCTTCGCATTCCCATTTACCAGCCCGATAGCGACATTCCCTACAACACCGTCCCGCTTGGCATCATGATTTTGGGGAACAAGATCATCACCATCTGCCGCTACGACAGCGACATCTTCAAAGTGCTCACAAATGGAAAATACCGCCTGCTGAAAACCGGCAAGCGTTACCGCCTCGCGCTCTACATCTTCCTCGAAACCTCCGCGCGTTACCTGAACCTCCTGCGCGAGATCAACCGCGCCACTGAAGCGGTGGAGGATCAACTGCAAAAGTCCACGCGCAACCGCGAGGTGCTGGAATTGCTCAAATACCAAAAATGTCTCACCTATTTCGCCACCGCGCTCCGCTCCAACGAAGTGATGATGGAGCGCGTGCAAAAAACGCAATTGTTCAACTATTACGAAGAAGACCAGGACCTGCTCGAAGATGTGATCACCGAAAACCAGCAGGCCATTCAAATGACCAGCATCGCCACCGAAATTCTCTCCGGCATGATGGACGCCTTCGCCTCGATCATCTCCAACAACCTAAACGGCGTCATGAAGGCGCTGGCCGCGCTCACCATCGTCGTCAGCCTGCCGGGCACCGTTGCCGGATTCTTCGGCATGAACGTTGCCCTGCCCGGCGAAGATCACCCGCTTGCTTTCCTCATCGTCTTCGGCATTGCGCTTACCCTCACGGCCATCGCCACCTTCATCTTCTATAAACGGGATTGGTTCTAGGAACGAGCCCCTGAAGGTTTTCAAAACCTTTAGGGTCTTTTCAGAAAGGGATAAAAATGAAATCTGAAATCATCTTCGACGCAAAAGCAACCCTCGGCGAATGCCCCGCCTGGGATTCCAAAACGCAAACGCTCTATTGGATTGACATTCTTGGAAAACGAATTTATGCCGGGACTCGACTCCTTGCCCAAATGGATGACGTCATCGGATGCCTCGCCCCGCGAAAAAACGGGAATCTCATCCTCGGCAAACGCGCTTCATTCGTGGACTTTGAGCCTGCTTCGTCCCAGCAGACAGTTCTCGCCGCCTTGAAAGAATCTGCCATCAACCGCATCAACGACGGCAAATGCGATCCTGCAGGCCGCTTCATCGTCGGCACCATGGACATGAACGAAAAGGAAGCCAGCGGCTCGGTCTACTCTTTCGACGGCAAATCGGCAACCCGCCTGCTCGAAGGCATCCGCATCTCCAACGGCCTCACGTGGAGCCCCGACCATAAAACCTTTTATTACATAGACACCCCCACGCGCAAAGTCAGGGCGTTTGACTATGATCTCGAAACAGGAGCAATCTCAAGTCCGCGTGATGCGGTTCAAGTCCCCGAATCCCTTGGCTGGCCCGATGGCATGACCTCCGACACCGACGGCAACTTGTGGATCGCCCTCTGGGGTGGGGCGCAGGTGACAAAATGGAATCCGAATACCGGTCAATTGCTGGAACAAATTCCCATTCCCGCCTTGCTGACATCCTCCTGCATCTTCGGCGGGAAGGACATGAACGAACTGTACGTCACCTCCGCCCGCAAGGACATGAGCGAAGCCGACCTGAAAAAATACCCGCTCTCCGGCGGGCTGTTCAGGGTGAAAACAAATGTCACTGGAATGCCGACGTTTGAATTTGGATGACATTGCAGGTCACGCTTCAAGCGTGACCCTTCCACAATTCCCTTGTCAACTTCATCACTTCCCTCTGCTGTTCAACCGACAATCCCACGAACGGCGAATTGGCCTCCACCGTATCGCGGTTTTCCACGATCAACACGCGGGCGTCTTCACTGAAGGTGTGCGAATGCCACGCGCCCTTCTTCACGTTGTACAGTTTGTACAATTCCATATCCACCGCATGAATGTCGGTCACGCTTTCCTCCCCTTCGCCGAGAAATAAAATACATCGCCCCGCAAGCAGGACAAAGACCTCGTCCGTCCCGGTATGCTTTTGCATTCGGTTGATCTTTTCGGGGAGCAGGTCGGCGGTGTAATTCATCAGCGCCACACGCCAGGACTGGTAATCAATAAGCGGTTTGTAGTCCGCCCCGTTATGTTCGCGGACCTCGATCAATGCTTCGGGGTAGGTTGTCACGTCGCCTCGTTGCTAGACCTGGATTGGTTCGCGCACCAGCCTGTCAATGAACTGCCAGCGTTTTGTCTTTGTGTAATCGCCGCCTTCGGGGTAAAAGTAACGGGCGTAGTCAGACCATAGATCGGCAATTCCATACGTGGGGTCTTTTTCGCCGTTGGGCAACGTGTATCGTTCGATCCTGCCCTGGGCGGTGCGTGAAAGAAGATTATCCCGCCCCCAGCCGCAGTACATCACCACCGATTCCGCAAAATCCTCCTTGCGGTTGAACTGCCAGTTCGAACCGCTGGGAGTATCGCCGTAAAAATATCCAAAGGCGTTGACGCCCGGCTTTCTGCCGTAGCGCCCCGGAGTTTGTTCCGCGTCATCCCTGCCTGCATCCCATTGACTGGGAAACCATCTCTTGATGCGCGACAAAAAACGGGAGCTGAATCCGCCTGTGTATCTTTCCAGCTTTCTGGATAGACCCCATTGATTTTTTGCATCCCACGCATGGGCAAGTTCATGCACCACCGACCATGCCGAAAACTGGGATGCCCGGCTTAGTTTAATGCGCCCATTGTAGGCAAGCCCCAGGTGTGTTCCGGTATCCGTCCGTTCCACAATGACTTCCCCGATTCGATCCTTGAAATTTTCATTTCCGCCCATGGCCTTTGCCAGGATCGCCGTGGAGGCGTGAAGCAATTCCAAATCGTTCGGCCGCCAAACCTCCTCCCCCGCAACCTTGATTTGAAAGTCGGCAAACAGGCGGGCTTCCTCTTCCATGCTAGAAGTATAACGCTTCTCCGTGTTTCCGGAGCCACTTTCTTTTTTCTTTGTAGTCCGGACAGATGGACTCGACCAGCCGCCAGAATTTCCGCGAATGGTTTTTGACCCGCAAATGGGCCAGTTCATGCACGACGACGTACTCGATCACACTTAACGGACACAGGATCAGCCTCCAGGTGAAATTCAACGCCCCGTTGGCGCTGCACGATCCCCAGCGTGTTTTCGCGGAAGTGATCTTCACCCGCGCGGGTTGAAAACCATGAAGCCTTGCAAAATGATTCACCCGCCCGCTGATGACTTCGAGTGCGCGTTCCTTGTACCATTGGGTGAAGACCTGTCTGCCCTTTTTCTGTGCGGTTTGACTGAGGGTGAATCCGTTCTCAAAGCGCAGAGCAGGCCGCTGTCGCCCGACCAGTTTCAGGTCAAATGAAGAACCGAGGAACAGGAACGTTTCGCCGTCTGCAAATTGCCTTTCGGGGGTCGCCGGGATGGATTTCAATTTCTCGCGCGTGCGGATGATCCAGTTTTCCTTTTCGCGGATGAATCCTTCGATCATAGCTGTTGTCGCACGCATCGGCGCACGGACGGTGAGCCCGCCGTCGCGTTCGATGATCAAGGCAATGGTTTTGCGTTTGCTGTGAATGAGTTTATCAATTTTCATAAAGAAAAACCCGCCTTTCAGCGGGTCGAGTGCCGAGGGGGAGATTTGGACTCCCGACCAAGGGCTTATGAGTCCCCTGCTCTACCACTGAGCTACCTCGGCATTATGGACAGAGCGGGGC
>JBBIUO010000118.1:9197-10915 GCA_037440205.1 Chloroflexota bacterium | reverse complement strand
CCCGAAAGAATTTTCATAGTGGGCTGATGTAAGTGATGGGTACCGTGGAGCGGGATGGAATCCCGCTGAACTGTGAGTATGCGGAATGCCATTCCGCACCACATCACTTACTGATATACCACCACCGGAATTTCCAACGAGACCTTTAGGCTTTCATGTGCGGTAGAGAGAATTTAATATAAAATGTTTATTTTTCAACCCGTCCCAAGTGGTAGGATTAAGGCAACAATGATCATCTCGTAAAGGAGAATTCTTATGCCTGAGCGTCGAACCACCCCCAGAAAAAAGTTTGATTATTATCTGCGAGTTGTGGATGATGACACGCAGGGAATCCTCGGTCACATGGTCGAGGTCAGTTCCACCGGCCTGCAATTGGAAACAACCGGGCCCTGTCCTGTGGAAAAAGATTATTACCTGCGCGTCGAACTCACCCCCGAACTGGCAGACCGGCCATTCATTATTTTTATTGCCCGTTCAAAATGGTGCAGGATTGATGACATCGAACCCAACCTCTATCACGTCGGGTTTGCCATGGTCGAGATCATGCCGGACGACCATGAGATTTTCCTGCGCATTCTCGCGCGTTACGGAAGGTAAGCACCACACACATCTGGGGGCTTTTTTGTTTAACGCTCCACATCTGGCGCTTGACATTTTAGAACACACGTTCTAAAATAGAGCCATCGTCATCCGCTTTATCAAAAGGAGAATACTATGTCCAAGCGAAATGTGGTGCATGTTGAGATTCCCGCCGAGAACGTCGAAGGCGCTGGAAGGTTTTACCAGGAACTGTTCGGCTGGAAACTCGAGCCGATGCCTGAAATGAATTACACCATGTGGGAGGCGGGCGACGGCTCCGGCGGCGGCTTCCCCGCTGTATCGGCCGATAACCCTGCGGGGCAGGTTCTGATCTATATCGCCAGCGACGACATCGAAGTGGACCTGAAAAAAGCGGAAAAACTCGGCGGCAGGGTCGTTCATCAAAAGACGGAAATTCCTGGGATGGGCTGGTATGGAGTTTTCCAGGACCCCACCGGAAACGTGCTTGGACTTTACACAAGCATGAATCCCTCATAGCAAAGGAAGGCGTCATGGCTACCGGTGAGTTCACCTTCGCCGTGAACCCCGACTCGGCGAAGCAGGGTGTCCGCATCAGCAGGGCAAAATACGACATCGTGCGCGCGGCCATCCTCGAAAATTTGCGCGCCTACGGCGCGATGACCTTCACCCAACTGGGCGCTCTTGTGGAGGATCAGTTGCAAAGGGACTTCGACGGTTCGATCATGTGGTATTACACAACGGTAAAACTGGACCTGGAAGCGCGCGGCGAGATCCACCGCCTGCCCAATTCAAAACCGCAAAAGATTACCATATATGCTGAATAAATCAAACGGGCGTTGACGCAAGTCTCCGCCTGTTTGATTCCTCTGTCAGCGGGGTAAACACCGTAACCCTCCAGCCGCCGTCCTCGGCGGCTGAATACCACCGGGAGCAGAGTAGTTTGATTCTTCAGTCAGCGGGATAGACATTCCAGAAGATTTTTGACGACCCCGGCCGCTTCCACCTTCATGACCGCCAGGACGGGTACATGACCCAACGAAAGCGCCTCGCGGATCCCCTGTACCGAATCCATTGAATGCCGCGGCAGGACGCCGATTGTATCGGGATTGGAAGCCACCGCCTCCGCCATTTTCTGCGGGCTGACAGCCACCTGCGCC
>JBBIUO010000118.1:8791-9159 GCA_037440205.1 Chloroflexota bacterium | reverse complement strand
CTGGTCAAACAAAATTTGCAGATCCTCCCCCGAAGCATAGACCCACACCTGTATTGACGGATCGCCCCGTCCCGCGAATATTGCTTGCGCCTCTCCGAGCGTGAGATTTTGTACCGGGCTTTCTGAATTTACGACGATCAAAATTTCTTCCTCGCCGATTTGATACGCAGGGGATACAAGGGTTTCAGGCTCGCCAACTCGGAGGAAAATATCCGGGGAATCCGCGGAGATATTGATTGCCACGTTTGTTTTTTCCGCGCAGGCGTATAAATCTGCAAGCCACAGCATCGCGGCGGGTGTGGCATAGACTTTGATGACTTGTGCCGGTGAAGCAGATTGGGATGTTGCGCAGAAAGAAAGAAAAAACA
>JBBIUO010000118.1:0-8781 GCA_037440205.1 Chloroflexota bacterium | reverse complement strand
GCAAGAAGAAAAGCGCCCGTCCCGGCAATAAGTTTGCTTTTCATTCTCACCACTTGCTGATGAGCGCCGCCAGCAGTTTTGCGCGTTCTTCGAGGCTGTCGGCGAAGATATATTCACGGTCGGAGTGATAGCCTTCGCCGATTGCGCCCAAACCGTCCAAAACGGGAATGCCCAGCGGGGCGACGAAGTTGGCATCGGAGCCGCCGCCCGAACCTCCTGCTTTCAATTCGATGCCGAGTTCATCTTTTGCAATTTGAAATGCTTTTTCGAACGCGGCACGATTTGCTTCGTTGAACGGGAGCGGCGGACGATTCAGCTCGCCCGTCACTTCGATGGAAGTTCCATTCAAAACGGGTTTGAGATTTCTCAGGGCGGATTCAACGCGCGCGGCTTCGTCAAACTCGAGGACGCGCAGGTCCACCTCGGCGGAGCATTCATCGGGGACGACGTTCGTGACCGTGCCGCCATTGATTTTTCCGACGTTCAAAGTTGTGCCTTTTGCATAGTCTGTCATCTTTTGAATGGCGATAACCTGATGCGCCATTTCCTCGATGGCATTGCGTCCCTCGTTGTGTTCGCCGCCGGCATGGGCGGCGCGTCCCTTCACTTTGACAGTGAAATCGCCGACGCCTTTGCGCCAGGTTTTGAGCGAGCCATCAATCAGCGCGCCTTCCATGACGAAGACGACGGATGATTCACGCGCGAGGGATTCGATGAGCGCCCGCGAGGTGTGGCTTCCGATCTCTTCGTCGGAGGTGAACAATGCCGTGATGGGACGAGGAGCAACTGTCCCGTTGGAAAGAATCGAGGAGATCGCACTCAAGGCGATGACAATGCCCGATTTCATGTCCAATGTGCCGGGGCCGTGAATCTTCCCATCCACCTCTTTGTATGGAAACGATTGGATCGTGCCGATGGGGAAGACGGTATCCATGTGGCAGAGGATGAGAATGGAAGGATGAAGGCGGAATGATGAAGGATAAATTGGCATAAAACGGGCAATAATGTGATTCCCTGTTCCTTGATTCGGAATCACTTCGATCTGTGCCCCAATCCTGCGCGCTTCTTCAGCGACAATAGCCCCGACGCGGTCAACGGCGGCTTTGTCATGAGACGGTGATTCTGTTTCGACGAGTTGTTTGAGGAGGGATTTCATAACGAGAATTGATGGATGATCAGGACGATGACGCCCGCCACCGCGCAATAGATGGAAAAGATGTAGAGGGAATTTACATTGTTGCGCAGAAAATTCATCAGCCATTTGATGGCGAGCCACCCGACGATCGCGGCGGTGACGAAGCCGGTGATAAATGCCGGTATGAAGGCGTGGGTGTTGGGCATTGCGATCACGTTGAACGTTTCGTACGCTCCTGCGGCAAGCAGAACCGGCACGGACATGAGGAAGGCGAAGCGTGCGGCGTCTTCGCGGTTGAAGCCGCGGAACATGCCGCCCGAAATGGTGGTGCCGGAACGGGATGCGCCCGGAAAGACCGCGATGACCTGAAAGATGCCGATGACGAGCGCATCCACCCAGTTCATGGAGTCGAGGCGGCGCAATCGTTTGTCGAAGTATTCCGCGAGCGCGAGCAGAAGCGACGCCGCAAACAGGCGGATGGAGGCCTGCATCAACGGGGTTTTGAACAGGGTCTGTATGACGTCCTTCAATAGAAAGCCTGTCAGCACCGCCGGGATGGTGGCGATGACGATGTACCAGCCCAGTTTTGCGTTTTGCGGAAGTTGGTTGAAATTCCGCATCCCCCCGAGGCTGCGAACAGTATCAAAGGCAATTTCGAACAGGTCCCTCCCGAAAAAGAGGAGCAGCGAAACGACGGTTCCCAGTTGGACAAGCACGCTGAAGGAAAATGCCGCGTCGTTTGCCGGGACTTTGAGCAGATACTCCACAACAAGCAGGTGCGCCGTGGAGGAGACGGGAATAAATTCAGTCAACCCCTGAACTATTCCAAGAACAAACACTTGAAAAATTGTCATTTATGTTTCCGTGGAAGTTTTTTGTCAATTGTACTGGGGGAAATCAAATCTGTGTTGGAGGAGTGTTTGAGTATGTTCAGCCACAGAGTTCACAGAGATTATTGAGAGGAGACCGTTTTGTTGATGGTTTTCCCCGGCGTTTGTTTTGATATTAATCAATAGAGTATATCTTTATCGGCTGGTCTTTGCCTTTTACCATGATCTCTTTTTGAATGCCGGCCATCCTGCTTGGGAGACTCAGGCGCGTATCTTCGGAGATCCAGATCTCGCCCGCGCCGGAGTTCTGTTCGATTCGCGCGGCGGTGTTGACCGTGTCGCCGATCACATCGTAAAAGCGGACGTTTTTTCCGCCGAGCAAACCTTCAACGAGCAGGCCAGTGTGGATTCCGATACCGACCCCCAGTTCGCGTTTCAGCAGGGTGCGCGTGAGGGACTCCTGCAATGCCTGGGCGGCGCGCACGGCTTCCTCCGCTTCGATGAAGACGGCCATGACCTCATCGGCGGTGAATTTGTATTTGATGACCTGATAATTGTTCAACAGGTTTTCGATGCCCATGTAATAACGGTTGAGCAGAGAGGCGACCTCTTCGGGGGAGCGTTTCTCGCTCCAGTTCGTGAAGCCGCGAATATCCATGAAAAGGATCGTCCGTTTTTGGCGGGAGAGGCGCATGGAGTTTGGATCGTTGATGGCGCGCCCAAGCAGGTTCCGTCCCAACAGCCATTCGGAATAGATTTTCAGTTGAGCGGCGGTCTCGCGTAACAGGTTGAGGTGGCGCTGTGCATTGGAGTTGGCGAACCCGACCGAAAGTCCGAGCAGGAACGTGGCAAGCCCGATGAAGCGGTGGGAGGTATCCTTGAAGAATTCGCTGATGGAGATGGTCTGCTGGGGATTGGCTATCGTCTCGAAGGCGACATACAGCACAAAAAGGATTTCGGCGCGGATGATGTTTTCGACGATGAGCAGGAAATCATTGACCCAGCCTGTGGTGTTTACCTGCGCGGTCTGCAAGAGCGCGATCAAAACGGAAATGACCAGATAAGCGGTGTGATGAGGCGCGGCGAAAAACTCCATGCCCTCGAACAGCATCTCCACCACTGTGTACAGCGCGGGCGCGATGAGGTTGCCAAGAAACTTTTGCCATGCCGGCAGTTCGATGCGGCGCGAAAGAAAATAGGCCTGCAGCGCGGAAGACGGCACGAGGATGTAAAAATCGGGGCGTAAAAGATAATCCAGCCCTTCATTCAAAAACTCGAGCAGGATGATGGCAATGGGAAATTGCCCGGTGTTGCGGAACAGTTCCGTCCAAAAACGGTTGATGGGGGAGCCGGAGAGTCTCTGTTCGATGCTTTGCTCGGGAAACGATCTGTTCATACCCATATCATACCCTGACTTTGCGCGAATTTCTATTGCCCTGTCATTTCAGCGGATCGCCTCTTGGCATTGTTCGACCATTGCCCCAGCAACTCGGGCACGCGCGCCTCGAACGAACCATCCGCAATGTAGACTCTGATTTGCTCCATCAGCCGAATCAGCGCCCGCAGATTGTGGATTGAAATCAACGTCCCCGCGAGCAATTCCTTTGCCACGATCAAGTGGCGGATGTATGCGCGGGTAAATGTTTTGCAGGCGTAGCAATCGCAGGTCTCATCAATGGGACGCTCGTCTCTTGCAAAGGCGGCATTCATCAAATTCAACCGTCCCTCCGGCGCAAACGCGGAGTGATGACGCGCCAGGCGGGTCGGCAGGACGCAATCGAAAATATCAATGCCGCGCAAAACGCCGTTGATCAAATCTTCGGGTGTGCCAACCCCCATCAGGTAGCGCGGTTTGTTTTCCGGTAAAAGCGGCGTGACCACGTCCAGCGTGTCGTGCATCTCCTTTTTGGTCTCGCCCACTGAAAGTCCGCCAATCGCAATCCCCGGCGTATCGAGAGACGAAATAAATTTCGCCGACTCAGCCCGAAGGTCCGCGTTGACCCCGCCCTGCACAATGCCAAACAAAGCCTGGTCGCGCCGCGTCTTCGCTTTGACCGAACGCTCCGCCCAACGGTGAGTCCGCTCCATTGCCTTCTTGATGTACTTGTGATCGTTCGGGTCGGAACATTCATCGAAGGCCATGATGATGTCTGCGCCGAGGTTTTCCTGAATCGCAATGGACTTCTCCGGTGTGAAGCGATGCGTCGAGCCGTCAATGTGGCTTTTGAAGGTCACGCCGTCATCGTCCACTTTGCGGGTTTGTACGAGCGAAAAAACCTGAAACCCGCCCGAGTCGGTGAGCATGGGGTTGGGCCACTGCATGAATTTATGCAAGCCGCCCATGTCGCGCACGAGTTCATCGCCGGGGCGAAGATACAGATGATACGTGTTGCTCAACACCAGCGATGCGTTGATATCTTTGAGGTGTTCGGGTGTGAGAGTCTTTACTGTGGCCTGCGTGCCGACGGGCGCAAAGACCGGCGTGATAAGGTCGCCGTGAGGTGTGGTGAAAATTCCCGTCCGCGCGCGGTTGTTTTTGGATGTGATTTGAAATTGGAACATGCAGGGGATTATACGATATTCGTGATTCGAGAATAGATGCGCCTCCAAACTCCGACCCTCAAATAACGAATATCGCTTCCCTTAATCCATGTGGCGGATTTTATGGTTATAAATTTAACCCAAAATTATCCTGTCAAATCCTGCGGACGAATTGGAATATGCCTTACGCGCTTCCCGGTTGCGGCAAAGACTGCATTTGCCACCGCAGGCGCGATGGGCGGTACGCCCATTTCACCAATGCCGCTTGGTCGCTCATCGCTCTCAACGATGTACACCTCCACCTTGGGCATTTCATCAATACGTAGAAGCGGATAATCATCGAAGTTGGCCTGCTCCACGCGGCCATTCTTGATCGTGACCTGTGCCTTGAGTGCGGCGGTCAAGCCAAAAGCGATTCCACCCTCCATTTGCGCCGCCACATTGTCGGGATTGACCACCCTGCCGCAATCCACCGCGCAGACCACCCGTTCGACTCGAATCGTTCCATCCTCTTTCACAGAAACTTCAGCCACATGGGCCACGTGCGTAACTCCAAACGTGGCATGGTACGCCAATCCGCGCCCCCAGCCGGACGGGAGATCCGTTCCCCAGCCTGCTTTTTCCGCGGCAAGTTTGATGACGTTTGCTGCGCGATCGGAATACAATTCCAATCGCACATCCAATGGATCGCGATTCAAGGATGCCGCCATTTCATCAATGAAACATTCGCGCGCGTATGCTTCAGGGAAGTTATCCACCGAACGCCATGCGCCCGTCGGCACGGAACCCGGTCCACGCCGGGTGGAAATACGGGGCCGGACCACTTCACCCAATGGTACGTTGACGTAGTGAACGGCATAGTCTTGATAAAAATCGTGTTGAAGGTCATCGTCACGTGTCCAAAGTACTTGCACCGGCGCGCCAACTGCCTGTGCGACCTGAGCCGCCTCCACCGCATAATCCACTTGCAGGCGGCGTCCGAATCCACCCCCGATCAACGTGACATTGACCGTCACATTTTTCTGCGAAATCCCCATGACTGATGCAACGGATGCTTGCACTTCCTGTGGCGTTTGTGTTGGAGCCCATACCTCGCAAAAATCGTCATGCGCATACACGGTGCAATTCATCGGTTCCATTGTGGCATGGGCTTCATACGGCATCACATACACCGCCTGCAACAGATTCGGCCTGGACCCGATTGCAGGCAGATCATTCACTTCGTTTGCCAGCATGGCTTCGCTGTCCAGGCTGGAGTTTCGCCCCTCATCCCATTGCACGGTCAATGCGTTGCGGCCTCGAATCGCCGCCCACGAATTTTCAGCCGCCACCGCGATCTTATGTCCAATCTGCACCACCTGACGAACTCCCGGCACAGCCAATGCGGCGCTGTCATCGTAACTTACAAGTTTCCCGCCAAAAACAGGACAACGCATCATCGTTGCAAACAACATGCCGGGCAGGCGCACGTCCAGCCCATAAATCGCTTTACCCGTTGCGATGAACGGCGCATCCCAATGTCCGCGTGATGTGCCAATAATTTGAAACTGGGATCGTTCCTTCCATTGAGCCTTGCGCGGAACTTCCAATTTGGATGCCGCCTCGATCAGATTCCCATAAGCGGATTTTTGCGTTCCATCCGGATGGATGACAAACCCCGCTTCGGTCCGACATTGGGCCGGGTCCACCGACCAGGCATTTGCCGCCGCTGAAACCAGCATCTGTCGAATCGCCGCCCCAGCCTGCCGCATCGTATCGTAATAACTGGAAACGCTCTGGCTCCCGCCTGTAAGTTGATTCCCGTAACGGGAGTCGGCAGGCGCTTGTTCGATTTTCACTGAGTTCCATTCCACATCGAGTTCGTCTGCAACAAGCATCGCCAACGCAGTTCGGATTCCCTGCCCCATTTCCGAACGAAACGCCATGACGGTCAGAGATCCCTGATGATCCAACCGCACGTATAAATTTGGCTCCCATTCGAACGGGGTTTGCACAGTCGGAGTGATTGCAGGCAATGTCGCCGTTTCCTCCAGCGACGAAGCGCAGCCATCCAGAAAAATGGCGAACAACAGACTACCACCGGTTGCCGCCGCCAGTTTGAGAACATCACGCCGTGTGATCTCCTTTTCCATGTCACACCTCCTGCGCGGCGCGGTGGATGGCCGCCCGAATGCGCTGATACGTGCCACAGCGGCACAACGTATCGCCCATTGCCTTGCTAATATCGTCATCGCTTGGATTTGGATTTTTTTTCAACAAGGCTACTGCGTTCATGATTTGTCCCGGCTGGCAGTATCCGCATTGGCTGACTCTTTCCTCCACCCAGGCGACCTGCACAGGGTGGCTGGCATCTTCGGAAAGCCCCTCAATGGTAGTGATGGATTTTCCCGCCGCTTCCGAAACCGGCATTGTGCAAGACCTCTCCGCCTCATCGTTTACCAGCACGGCACATGAGCCGCACAATCCCTTTCCGCAACCAAATTTTGTCCCTGTCAAACCAAGCAGGTCCCGCAACACCCATAGCAGCGGCATGGACTCATCTGCATCAACGGTATAAGTTTGAGCGTTGATCTGAAGTTCGAATACTGACATAAGGCATCCCTCCAAAGGAAAGCGACATCGCAGGAATCTCCAACGATCCCGCACTTATCAGTATAGTAAGTCTGTTTGCGTAAAGCAATATGATTTTCTTCCGTGAATTTTCCGCCCCTTGAAAGACATGAACAAGTTTCGACCGCCTTTTCGTGTTCTTCCAAATCTGTTAGCAAAAGGTCCAACGCGCCCACAGAGATTTGCAACTCACGGAGGGAGATGCCCATTGAAATCGTCATCAAAACCAATGCGGCGGCGAAACCCCACTGTCCGCCCGCAACCCAGCCAGCAAATAAGGCGAACATGCTCGCCATACACAGAAGCAGGCTTAGCACACCAAAAATCTGCATGTTGCGGATCAGGTAAACGCGGTAGCGCAGGTTGGCGATTTGGGCCAACAGGCTTTCACAAGTTACAAGTTAAAACATGACCCACCCCGACGTTAATCCTTCGTGGGTGCGTCATGTTTTCGATCCATTCTCAACGGGATTTATTTCCGTGAGGCGGCAAGCGCATTTTTTATTTGCTGGAGATGCACGGCGAGGTGAAAGTCCGGCTGGAGCAGTCCGGAGGCGAAACGATAGTAACTTCCCTTGTTGGCGGCAAATTCATCGGGGATTAAGGAGACGAATGCCAGAACCTCCTCCACTGCCCGGCGAAGTGCGCCCAGCATCAGGTCAATGGAAGGAAGCGTTTTCACGGTCGCCTGCACCTGCGCGTGGACGTTCGTCCCAAACCCGTCGGTAATGGGTTCGCACCCATCAATCAAACCGGCAAGTTGAATCAAGTTGAAGCGTTCCCCGGCAATCAAATGGGCAACGATTTCCAACGCGCTCCATTCACTGGGCTCGGGGCGCGCCCTGGCCTGCTCGTTGGTGAATCCTTCAAAAGTTTTTTCCACTTCGTCAAGCGCGGGCATGAGCAACGCACGGACTTGTTTTTCCAACTCGATGGGATCGAAAGGCGCTTCGGGCATGGGGCGTTTGGTTAGTTCCATCGTGACGGTTTTCTTTTCCGGACCGCGATAAAAAACGACCTCGACCCTGTCGCCTCCTTTCTTCCCGGCAATTGCGTTGGCGAAACTGCTTGAGTCGTTCCCGATGGTGTGACCTGCAAATGCAACGATGACATCGTTTCGTTGCAAACCGCATTTTTGCGCGCCCATGCCATCCACCACCCCATCGAGCCGCAACCCTTCACGAACCGGAACGCCCAGCGCGGCGGCTTGCTCCTCGGTGAAATCGCCGGGGATGATTCCCAACAGGGGGCGTTCGGCGATACGCAAGTCAATTCCCGTTTCGAGAACCGATTTTAGATTTTCGAGACTCGACTCCCAATTTTGACGAAAACCCTCCGCCGCCTCTTTCCATGACCCGTTGCCTGGTACCTCGTGCTCGAGGCAGACGCCTACGCTGTTGCCTTTCTCTGTGAAGGTGACCGTCACTTCGGTGGGAGCGGGATCAATGTTGGAAAACCAGCGGAATTTGACTTTGCGATTTTCTTCCAACTCGAGATAATGCCCGCTGGAATAGAAATCGCCATTCCACCACAGATACATGCGCCCGCGCGGGTGCGGCTCGACGGTGGCAACGTCACACAACCATTCGCGCAGCGACGTGGAATTGGTGAACGCGCGATAGGCCATCTTGACCGGGGCATTGACAAAAATTTCGGCAGATACGA
>JBBIUO010000117.1:0-10923 GCA_037440205.1 Chloroflexota bacterium | reverse complement strand
ACGGGCATCGAAAAAAACATGGAGGCCAAGACCTATCAAAAGGCCGAAGTGATGACCGACCGCCTCGATTACATGAACACGATGGGAAACAATCTGGCGTATGTGATGGCGGTTGAAAAACTGGTGGACCTCGATGTGCCGCCGCGCGCGCAGGCTTTGCGTGTGATCCTCACCGAACTTCAACGCATCGCTTCGCATCTGGTGTGGCTCGGCACTTCGGGGCTCGATCTCGCGGCGATGTCCATGTTCCTGTATTGTTTCCGCGAGCGCGAACTGATCCTCGATATTTTTGAGCTGGTCTCCGGCCAGCGCATGATGACCACGTACTTCCGCCCCGGCGGTGTGTGGCGCGATGTGCCTGTCGAGTTCGAAAAAGCGGTGCGAGACTTTATCAAGATATTCCCGAAGCGCGTTGACGAATACGAATCGTTGTTGACGAAGAATCCACTTTTCATTGACCGCATGGTGGATATCGGCTACCTGAGCAGGGAGACGGCTCTTTCCTACGGGGTAACGGGTCCTGCACTACGGGCATCGGGCGTGGATTGGGATTTGCGAAAGGCGCGCCCGTACATGGGTTACGAGCAATACGATTTCAATGTGCCGACCCGCACCGAAGGCGATACATACGCGCGGTACCTGGTCCGCATTGATGAATTGCGCGAGTCGTTGAAGATCGTCGGGCAGGCGTTGAATAAACTGCCGATGGGGCCGGTCCGCTCCGACAATCGCAAATTTGTCCCGCCGCCGCGCTCGGAGATCGGTGTGAGCATGGAAGCGTTGATCCATCACTTCAAGTTGTGGACGGAAGGCTTTCCCGCGCCAAAGGCATCCGTTTACAGCGCCGTTGAATCGCCGCGCGGCGAATTGGGCTTGATGCTCGAAGGCGATGGCGGCCCGAAGCCGTTGCGTGTCCATTTGCGTACGCCATCGTTCGATAACCTGTCGGTGCTTTCACAGATCGTGAAGGGACATCTGGTGGCCGACCTGGTTGCCATCCTTGCTTCCATTGACATTGTCCTCGGAGATATTGACAGATGAGCCTCGAGAAAACCCATCCGAAGGAAGTGAAACAGATATTGTCGAAATACCCGCCGGAGCACAAACGCTCGGCGGTCATGCCGCTCCTGTACCTTGCCCAGAGCGAGGCGGGATACATCAACAAAGCCGCAATGCAGGACATCGCCAAATTGCTGGATATGACCGAAACGGAAGTCGCTTCGATCGTCGGGTTTTATACGCTGTACCACGATAAAAAGGAAGGCAAATACCGAATGCAGGTTTGCACGGATCTTCCCTGTGCCTTGCGCGGTGCGGATGAGTTCCTCGACAACCTGTGCGGCAACCTCGGCATCAAGGTCGGCGAGACGACACCTGACGGCCTGATTACCCTTGAGTCTGTGATGTGTCTCGCCGCCTGCGACAAAGCGCCGATGTTCCAGACGCAGGGTCCCGATGGCATCAAATATCACGAGAACATGACCGTGGACCGGACGATGGAGTTGATCGAGGCATTGAAGAAATCCAATACGGGGGTGGAATAATGACACACATCCTCCTACGTCATCGTGACATCCCCGGCATCGAGAAATTCGATGTCTATAAAAAGAACGGCGGTTTTGACGCATTCAAAAAGGCCGTGACCAAAATGACACCCGCCGAAGTGACCGACGTGGTCAAGAATTCCAATTTGCGCGGCCGCGGCGGCGCGGGATTCCCGACCGGCATGAAGTGGGCCTTCATTGACAGGAACAACTGGCCGCATTACGTGGTGGCCAACGCCGATGAATCGGAGCCCGGTACATTCAAAGACCGCGAGATCATGGAGGGCAATCCCTTCCAGTTTTTGGAGGGGGTCGCCATTGGCAGTTATGCGATCGGCGCAAACGTCGCCTACGTGTACCTGCGCGGCGAGTTCTGGCAGGTGGCCGCCTTCCTAGATGAGAAGATCGCAGAAATGGAAAAGGCCGGCTATCTCGGCGATAACCTTTTCGGCACGGAGTATTCGCTGCGCATCTACACCCATCTTGGCGCGGGCGCCTACATCTGCGGCGAAGAGACCGCCCTGCTCGAATCCATCGAAGGCAAACGCGGACAGCCCCGCGTGCGTCCGCCGTTCCCGCCTTCCTACGGTTTGTACGGCAAGCCCACTGTCATCAATAATGTCGAGACCTTTACCAACGTTCCCCTCATCCTTGCCAACGGCGCAGACTGGTACAAGTCCATGGGCACAGCCGATAGCGCCGGCGTGAAGATTTTTTCACTCTCCGGCCGCGTGCGAAAGCCCGGCAATTACGAACTGCCCTTCGGCACCACCTTCCGCCAGTTGATCTATGAACACGGCGGTGGAGTACAGGAAGGCCGCCCGGTCAAGGCGATCATGCCGGCGGGGGCATCCTCCTCGCTGATCGTTGTGGATGACAAGGTGCTCGATACGCCGATGGATTATGCCACCGTGCGCACAGTCGGCGCGGACCTCGGGTCTGCTTCCGTGATCGTGCTGGATGACACGGTGGACATGGACTGGGTCGTCAACAAAACCATTCATTTCTTCAAGCATGAATCCTGCGGTAAATGCACCCCCTGCCGCGAAGGAAATTACTGGATGCAACACCTCACCGAACGCATTCATTCCGGACATGGCGCGCAGGCCGATGTGGACCTGCTCCTCAACGTTGCCAAACAAATGCAGAACAAATGCCTGTGCGCGCTGGGTGAATTTTCCACGATGGCCGTGGTGACTGGCATTGAAAGATTCCCGCAGGATTTTAAAAAGGCAGTTAGTCAGTGAACAGTGATCAGTAATCGGTAATTGGCGAACATGAACAGCGTTTTGAATTACGAGGCGATTTTTAGGGAAGAAGCCGAAGGCGGCTTTACCGTGAATATCCCCGCATTGCCAGGTTGTGTTACGTTTGGCGAAACCTGGGAAGAAGCGGAAGAAATGGCGAAGGAAGCAATCGAGCTGTATCTCGAAAGCCTGCGGGCGTACGGTGAAGAGATGCAGGAATTTCAGAATTGACTGGTGAATTGATGAGTAAACAAGTCACACTAACCATAGATGGCAGGCAGATAACCGTCCCCGACGGGACGCTGATCGCCGATGCGGCGAAGATGGCGGGCATTGATATTCCCGTTTTTTGCCATCACCCGAAACTCGAACCGGTGGGCATGTGCCGCATGTGTCTGGTGGAAGTCGGTCGTCCCATGCTCGACCGCGCCACCGGCCAGGTGGTGATGGAAAACGGCCAGCCCAAGATTCAGTTCATGCCCAAACTCGAAACTGCCTGCACCAATCGCGTTTCGGAGGGCATGGTGGTGATGACCACCACTGCCAAAGCGATGGACGGACAAAAAGGAACGGTGGAATTCCTGCTCACCTCGCACCCGCTGGATTGCCCGGTCTGTGACAAGGGTGGGGAATGCCCATTGCAAAACCTGACCATGCAATTCGGTCCGGGAAAGAGCCGCTTCCTCTACGATGAGAAACTGCATCTCCAAAAGCAGGTTCCGCTTGGCGAATTGATCTGGCTTGACCGCGAACGCTGTATCCAGTGTGCGCGCTGCATCCGCTTTCAAGATGAGGTGGCGGGCGAGGCGGTGCTGGGATTCGATGAACGCGGACGAAATACGCAAATCGTTTCCCTGTCTGACCCTGGGTTTGATTCTGTTTTCTCGGGCAACACCACCGATATTTGCCCGGTCGGCGCATTGACCACCGCGGACTTCCGCTTCGGTGCGCGCCCGTGGGAATTGAAGGCGCAGGCTTCCATTTGCGCGCAATGCCCGGTTGGGTGCAACACGACCATCAACACACGCCGCGAAGCAAAGGCGGGCGGTGAGATCGTGGTGAAGCGCGTGATGCCGCGGCAAAACGAGGAAGTGAATGAAATCTGGCTGTGCGACAAGGGACGCTTTACCTACCACTTTACCGAGAGCAAAAAACGCCTTGCCCGGCCGCTTGTCCGAAAGGAAGATAAACTGGCACGCGCTTCGTGGGATGCCGCGACGAAATTTGCGGCGGAGAATTTTGTAAAATCGAAAAAGGATTTTGTGGTGCTGGCTTCGGGCCGCCTGGCAAATGAAGACCTGTTCAATTTGAAGTCGCTGGCAGATACGGCCGGCGGCACGGCAATTCTGTATTCCGATATGGGCGGCGGCGACCTGACTCCGTTGGTGGGTGTGGGTCAGGGAACGAACATCGGCAAGATGGGCAAGGGCGATGCGATTCTCGTCGTGGCTTCCGATTTATATGAGGAGGCTCCCATCTGGTGGCTGAGAGTGAAGCAGGCGGCAGACCGCGGCGCGACGCTCATCGTGGCGAATGCGCGCGAGACCAAACTCGACCGGTTTGCGAAATTCATCGTTCGTTACGCCTATGGCGACGAAGTGAAGACAGTGAACAATTTGGATGGCAAGGGCAAAATCGCCGAGGAGTTTGCGAAGGCGAAGAATGCCATTGTGTTCTTCGGCAGTGACGGGCTTGGCTTGAACGGCACATCCAGCCTGGCTTCGGCCTGCGCCGTGCTGTTGAAAGAAACTGATCATGTTGGCAGGCCCAACAATGGCCTGGTCGGTGTGTGGGGACGTGCGAACGACCAGGGCGCGTGGGAAATCGGTTTTCGCCCCGAGCCTGATTTGGAGAAGGCGCTCAAAGGAAAGGTTGTTTACATTGCGGGCGCCGATCCCGTTGGCGATGATCCCGCCTTGGCGAAGGCGTTGAAGGGCGCGAAGTTCGTGGCCGTGCAGGATGTTCTCGAAACCGCCACGACCGAAATCGCGGATGTGGTTTTCCCGGCGCAGGCGTATGCCGAGCGCGAAGGAACGTTCACATCGGGCGAGCGCCGCGTGCAACTCTTCCGTGCGGCTGTGCCGGCGAAGGGCGATGCGAAACCCGATTATTCCATCACCGCGCAGATTGCCCGCCACATGGGAATCATTCTCGAAGGATCGTCGGCTTCGGTGGTGTTCGACATTCTTGCGCATTCGCTCGATTCATTCGTTGACCTGAGTTATGGGAGGCTGGCCGAGGTGCATGGTCAATGGCCGATCGTGGGGCGCGGCGACTTGTACTACGGCGGCACGACCTACGAAAATACGCAGGGGTTGGGCGTACAACTCGTCCCGACCGCTCAAGCCGGGGGAACAGTGCGCATTCCCAAGGTCAGGAAAGAAGCGGCTCTTCGTCCAAAAGAAAAAGAATTGCTGGCGGTGCCGGTCAATCAGTTGTATGACCGCGGCGTGACGGTTCATTCATCCGCGCCATTGCTTGGCGGGCGGCTTGGCGAGGCGGCTGTGATCCTGCACCCGACGGCGGCGGAGAATCTCGGCGTGCAGGCGGGCGGGCGCGTGAAGATCAGTTTCGACGGCGTGAGCGCCGAAGCGGTTGTGAAGATTGACGATACGATTTCGACGGGTGTGGCGCTGGTGCCGCGCAGTATGGGCATTGCCATTCGCGAGCCGGTTGTGGCAAAGGTGAAATGATTACGGAATACGCAATTCGTAATTCGTAAAAAGACGAGGATGTTTATGGATTGGACTATCTGGCTTGAATGGGTACTTAAGGGATTTATCCTTTGCATGATCCTGTTGACGGGCTTCGCGTATTTGACGTTGTATGAGCGGCGGGCGTTGGCGCGCATTCAGGTGCGCGTGGGGCCGAACCGCGCGGGGCCGCAGGGCGTGCTCCAGCCGATTGCGGACGCGGTGAAGTTGATCTTCAAGGAGGAGTTCACGCCCGCGAAAGTGTACAAGGTGGTGTTCGTGCTTGCGCCGGTGTTGACCGTTGTGCCTTCGCTTGTGCTGGCGGCGGTGATTCCGCTCGGAGATTCGTTCACGCTGTTCGGGCGACAGATCACGCTGTACGTTGCCAATTTGAATGTGGGCGTGTTGTATTTGACCTCCATCGCTTCGATTGCGGTGTACGGTATCGTGCTGGCGGGATGGTCGAGCAATAACAAGTATGCCATGCTGGGAGGCATTCGCTCCTCGGCGCAGATGATCTCCTACGAACTTTCGCTTGGCTTGTGCTTTGCGGCGGCGATCATCCTGGGCAACTCGATGAACCTGATGGAAATCGTGAACGCACAGAAGGACATGTGGTTTGTCGTCGTTCAACCGGTCGGCGCGTTGATCTTTTGGGTGGTCACGCTGGCGGAGGTGAACCGCGCTCCCTTTGACATGCCCGAAGCCGAGCAGGAGTTGACCGCCGGCTATCACGCGGAATATTCCGGCATGAAGTTTGCCCTGTTCTTCATGGCCGAATACCAGAAGATGATCGTCATTTGCATGATCGCGGCGACGCTGTTCTTCGGCGGCTACCGCGAGTTCTGGTTTTTGAAGGATACCTTCTTCAGCGTGGATGCCATCTGGAAGATTGGTTCGTGGCAGTTCCAGGCATGGTTTCTCGGTCCGATTTACCTGTTATTAAAGGTGGTTGTCCTGTTGTTCTTCATGATCTGGGTGCGCGCCACCTGGCCGCGCATTCGCTACGACCGCCTGATGGCCTTTGGCTGGAAGGTGCTTTTGCCGCTCTCGCTGGCGATTGTTTTCATCACCGCCACAGGGATTTTGCTGGAGCAGGAATTCAATAATCCATTGTATTTCTGGAGCATCCCCATCCTTTCCATTATTTGCGCGTTTGTGGCGGTCGGCTTTATTTACCGTGAGTTGAGGAGAAAATCCCATGGGCGTGTTTGATCCCATTATCGAACTTTCGCGCGGACTTTTCGAGACCTTCCGCTCGTTTGCCACCGAGAAGACCGTCACTTATCAATATCCCGAACAGAAGCGCGAGGTGCGTCCGCGTTTTCGAGGGCGGCATGTATTGAAGCGTTACGAGAACGGACTCGAAAAGTGCATTGGATGTTCGCTGTGCGCCGCGGCCTGCCCTGCGGATGCGATCTTCGTCGAAGCGGCTGAAAATACAGATGAAAAACGCTTCTCACCGGGACAGCGGTATGCCTCCACCTACGAAATCAACATGCTCCGCTGTATCTACTGCGGCTTCTGCGAGGATGCCTGTCCCACCGAGGCGATTGTGCTTGGCGATAATTATGAACTTTCCTTTACCGACCGCCGCCAGGCGATCTACCCGAAGGAAATGCTCCTCGAACCCGTTCCCACCGTAGAGATGACCACGCCGCGCAAGGTGGACCCCGGTGTGTTTACACGTTCGGTGCCGGAGATGAAAGACTCTGTTGATTAGTAGACAGGTAAACACGTAGACACGCAGGCACGAGACTTGTATACCTGTGTACTTGTGTACCTTTTTACTCCAAAGGTGCTTATGACTTCCGACCTCATCGTTTTCCTCGTTCTTTCCCTCGTCGCCATTGCCACCGCGCTGGGGATGCTGTTCAGCCGCAATGCGGTGTATTCGGCGTTGTTTCTGGTACTGAACTTCGTCACAGTAGCGGTGTTCTACCTTCTGCTGGGCGCGCCGTTCATTGCCATGTCGCAGATCACGGTGTATGCCGGTGCGATCATGGTGCTGTTCCTGTTCGTCATCATGCTCCTGGGCGCGGGGAGCCTCGGCCCCAGCAAGGTGATCCCCTGGCAGCGACCCTTGGCCATCACGCTTGCGGTTGTGCTGGCCGTGGAATCGCTTTACCTGATCATCTCCCGCGCGCGGGTGGATCGAATCATCGCCGCGCCCGATGCCGAGACCAACGCGATGGCCGGCCTGCGCGACATGGCGATGACCCTGTTCGACCAGTACCTCCTGCCGTTCGAGGTGATCTCCATTTTGCTGCTGGTGGCGATGGTGGGCGCGATCGTTCTGACCAAACAGGAAAAAGGAGGGGCAAAATCATGATCCCGGTGAATTATTACGTGGCTCTTTCCGCCGTTTTGTTTTCCATCGGCGCGCTCGGCGTGCTCATCCGCCGCAACCCACTGATCATTTTCATGTCCATCGAGTTGATGCTCAATGCGGGCAACCTTGCCTTTGTGGCGTTTGGCCGCTCGTATGAAGTACTCGGCGGACAGCCGTTCTTCAGCGGACAGATCTTCGTGTTCTTCGTCATTGCCGTGGCCGCCGCCGAAGTGGCGGTGGGTCTCGCGTTGATCGTCGAAGTCTTCAAGACGAAGAGGAACATCAATATTGATGAGTTGAATTCCTTGAAAGGATAGAGAGTAGATGACTAGAGACTAGATGACTGGAGACTGGTAACTTTCAACTTACTAATCTCTAATCTCCATTCTCCATTCTCTACTCTTCATTCTCTAACCTCTGGAGATTGTTATGCACTTAAGCGAATCAGTGAACACAGGATTTTTCTTCCTCGCCCCGTGGCTGGTCTTTGCGCCGGTTCTCGGCCTGCTGGTCAATGCCATTTTTGGGAGGCGGATCGGCGAAAGATGGGTCGGCATCGTGGCAAGCGCGGCTTCGGGCGCGGCATTTGTCGTTTCCGTTTCGCTGGCGTATTCTGTCTCCGTCAATCACGGCGAGGTCATGCGTTGGAAACTGGCGGAGTGGATTCACATCGGCACGCTCAACCTCGACTGGACCTTCCGCGTCGACTCGCTCTCGACCACGATGATGCTCGTCGTTTCCGGCGTTGGCACTCTCATCCACATCTACGCCATCGGATACATGCACGAGGATGTGCGCTTCAAACATCAGGAGGGACGCTTCGCCCGCTTCTTCGTCTTCCTGAACCTGTTCATCGCGGCGATGATGATCCTCGTCTCCGGCGACTCGTACATGATGCTCTTCGTGGGCTGGGAAGGCGTGGGACTATGCTCGTTCCTGCTCATCGGCTTCTGGTTCGAGATGGATACGCTTGCCCGTCCCTCGTGGTCCAATTCCGACGCGGCGAAGAAAGCCTTCATCACCAACCGCGTGGGTGACTTCGGTTTTCTCATCGCGGGCTTTTTGATGTTCTGGTATCTGGGGAATAATTTCCAGTTCGATCATGTTTTCGAAGCCGCAAAGACTGCGCCTCCCGGAATCATTGTGGCGATCACCTTGTTCATGCTCGTGGGCGTGGCAGGGAAATCGGCTCAAATCCCGCTCTACATCTGGCTACCGGATGCGATGGCTGGCCCAACGCCAGTTTCAGCATTGATCCATGCCGCGACGATGGTGACAGCAGGCGTTTATCTTGTGGCTCGTTCCGCTCCGCTTTATACCCTCGTCCCACAGGCGCAATACATCGTAGCCATGGTCGGCGCAGGGACGGCGCTCTTCGCCGCGACGATTGCCGTCGGTCAATACGATATCAAAAAAGTGCTGGCGTACTCCACCATTTCACAACTCGGCTTCATGGTTGCCGCAGTCGGCATGGGCGCATACGTGGCTGGGATGTTCCACTTGATCACTCACGCCTTCTTCAAGGCGTTGCTGTTCCTTTCGGCTGGCTCGGTCATTCTTGGGTTGGAGCGCGGACATCATGCGCTGGCTCATCATTCCAATCACGATGAGAAACCAAAAGGGAAAAAGCCGCAAAAAGAAGAGCATGGTCATGGCGGTCATGATGACCACGGGGAAGTGTTCGATCCCGGCGACATGCGCAACATGGGCGGACTTCGCAAGACCATGCCGGTCACGTTTTGGTTGTACATCATTGGCGCGCTCGCTCTCGCAGGCATTTTCCCCTTTGCGGGTTTCTGGTCGAAGGATGAAATCCTTTTGGATGCAAGCCTGCATTTCACGGTTGTCTATTGGTTTTTGACCATCGCCGCGTTCTTCACCGCCTTTTACATGGGACGTCAAATCTGGATGGTCTTCTTCGGCGAGGCGCGCACCGATGCCGCAAGGCACGCAGAAGAAAGCCCAAAGGTGATGACCCTGCCCCTCGTCGTGCTGGCAGTTTTATCGGTCGTTGGAGGCGGATTGAATCTCCCGTTCGAGGGATTCCACAATCTGACTCATTGGCTCGGTCACACACTTGGCGAAGTCGAATCGCTCCCACTTAATCTGACAGTTGCCGGCGTTTCAACGGCATTGGCCCTCGCCGCAATTTTTATCTCATGGCTCATCTACGGACGCAACCCGTTGAAAGCGAATCAACCCGACCCGTTGAAGAAGCCGCTTGGTTTCATTTTCACCGGCATGGAAGGCAAATGGTTCGTGGATGAAGGCTATGGCATCCTCATCATCACGCCGTTCAAAAAGATTTCGCAATTCCTGGCGGATGTGATCGACTGGCAATTCTGGCACGACTTTGTGCATGATACGGTCATTGCCGGGACCTACAACTGGCTCAGCAACATTGCGCTGGATCGTTACGCCGATCAACGCGGCATTGATGCCTTCGCCAACTGGCTCGGCGCGGCCACACAATGGATGTCTGCCAATGTGCGCAAGATTCAAAATGGATTCGTGCGTTCGTACGCGCTCTCGGTTTTATTGGGTGTTGTGATTATCTTGGGATACATCATCTTCAAGTAACTTGTAACTTGTAACTCGTAACTCGTAACGATCTCTCTTTCGAGGATGGAACATGGAATTTCTTTTGCAACCACTTACTCTCCTGACCTTTTTCCCGGTGCTGGGCGTGCTCGTGATTCTCTTTCTGAATTCCGAGTGGAAGAACGCCATCCGCTGGGTTGCGCTGGTCACATCACTGATCACCTTTGTCATTTCGTTGTGGGCGTTCTCGCAATTCGACGCATCCAATCCCAACCTGCAACTGGAAGCCAAATATCCGTGGATTCAGGTGGCGGGCTGGAACATCTACTACTACCTTGCGGTGGATGGATTGAGCGTCCTGCTGGTCCTACTGACTGCCTTCCTCACGCCGATCTCCATCCTCTCCACGTGGACTGCGGTCGAAGAGCGCGTCAAGGATTTCATGATCTTCTTCCTCCTCTTGGAAGTGGGCATGACGGGTGTGTTCCTCGCGCAGGATTTGTTCCTGTTCTACATCTTCTGGGAATTCACGCTCGTGCCGATGTACTTCCTCATCGGCATCTGGG
>JBBIUO010000116.1:0-11037 GCA_037440205.1 Chloroflexota bacterium | reverse complement strand
TCGGGATTCCAAAAAGATACACAAATTGCGATCCCGCCGCCTCCGCCGCCGTCCGCGCCAGCGATGCAACATAGGGAGCGAGAAAAACAGTTCCAACCGTTGTGCTAAAAGCCGAGTTGGCCCAGTCGTACATGGCCCAGCCAAAGATTTCCCTCCTGTCGTTTACCATTACGCTTTCTTGTGCCATAACTCCTCCGTGGGTTGATGATGGATGTAGACTGAAACACGCGCCAGTATAAGGAGTTTCGATTTCGATGTAAAGAAATAATTAATGGAATGAAACCCCGCTTCTTTCTTGACCCTCGGCCTGCTCCGCGCTAAAATGCCTTTCCTGCCCTTTGAAAGTAGACAGGTAAACAAGTAGACAAGTAAACACGGAAACACGCATCACGCAACACGAACCACGCAACACGTATCACGCAACACGAACCACACGCCATGCAACTTCATTTTCCCCAGAGAACACTCCATGTTTGAAACCCTCACCGGACGACTCAACCAGATTTTCGATCAACTCCGCCGCCGCGGAAAACTCTCCGAAGCGGATGTAGATGCCGCGATGAAAGAAGTGCGCCTTGCTTTGCTCGAAGCGGACGTGCATTTCAGCGTGGTCAAAACTTTCATTGCGCGGGTGCGCGAACGCGCTGTCGGGGCAGAAGTGTCAAAGGCGCTCAACCCAGGCCAACAGGTCATCAAGATCGTCAACGAAGAGTTGATCGCCTCGCTTGGTGAACCAGTCGGATTGAATCTCAGCGGTCCGAAACCGCGAGTCATCATGATGGTGGGTTTGCAGGGCGCAGGTAAAACGACCGCCTCCGGTAAACTCGCGCGATTGATGAAATCGAGAGGCGAGCGCGTTCTGCTTGTGGCGGGCGACCCGTATCGTCCCGCGGCTGTTCAGCAGTTGCAGCAACTCGGCCAGCGATTGGATGTCGAGGTTGAAACCGATTCATCGCTCACGCCGCCGCAACTTGCAAAGCACGCCGTGGACAAAGCCGAAAAGGGTGGATTCGGTCTCGTGATCGTGGATACAGCCGGTCGGTCGCAAATGGACGCGCAACTCATGGATGAGTTGAAAGCCGTCGCCGCCAACGTCAACCCGGTGGATATTTTGCTTGTCGTCGATTCGATGATCGGCCAGGAAGCGTTGAACATCGCGCAGGGATTCAAGAACGCGATCAATCTCACCGGGCTTGTGCTGACGAAAATGGACGGCGACTCGCGCGGCGGCGCGGCAATTTCGATCCGTTCGGTGACCGGCGTCCCGATCAAGTTCATCGGCACCGGCGAAAAACTCGACGCGCTCGAAGCCTACGATCCTGCGCGTTTGTCTTCGCGCATTTTGGGCATGGGCGACATGATCGGCCTGATCGAAAAAGCCGAAGCGATGTTCGACGCCGAAAGTGCGGAGAAGCAGGCGAAGCAGGCTCAAAAAATGATGAAGGGCCAGTTCTCGCTCGAAGACTGGCTCGACCAGATGAAGCAGATGAAAAAGATGGGGCCGCTTTCGCAAATCATGGAAATGTTGCCCGGTCAAATGGGGCAGGCCGCGCGGAGCGTTGACCCGACCGTTGTGGAAAAATCGTTCAAGCAATCCGAGGCCATCATCAACTCGATGACCCGCGAGGAACGCCGCAATCCCGATGTTTTGAACGCGTCACGCCGACGGCGAATCGCCGCAGGTTCCGGCATGGAAGTGCAGGATGTGAATCGGTTGATCAAACAGTTCCGCGAAGCGCAGAAGATGATGAAGATGTTTCAAAAGACGGGCGGGAAGGGATTGGGGAGGTTGTTTGGGTAGCAGATGTCATTGCGAGCGAGTGAAACGAGCGTGACAATCTCAGGTAATTTGCAACCAGGTGTTTGAAAGTAAAATGAGATTGCTTCGTCGCCACACTCGCCGTTTGAGGCTCGTGGGCTCCTCGCAATGACATAAGGTGAAGCGCAGAAGATGATGAAGATGTTTCAGAAGACCGGGGGAAAGGGGTTGGGGAGGTTGTTTGGGTAGTTGGGTGGTTTGATGGTTTCGTCGTCCCCTGTGAAATTTACAAGTCGTCGAACTTGCTCAGATAATCTTCGTCCGATTGCTGATCGGACTTTGAACCCAAAACATCTCGTTCGTATTCTTCCAATAATTTTTTGAGCGCTCGCAAGGCATCTTCCCTGCCGCTGGCGGTCAGACCATACCTGCGGAGCTCGTTCATGACTTCGTAGTGAATGCCGCTGTATCCCGCTCCTGTCCCTCCTGATTGTATGCGGTCGTATGCTTCGCGGTGCAACTCCAATAACCGGTAATATTCATCCGATGATGTTATGGAGTTCTTTTTCTGAGATGAGTTGCTCGACATCTTTCTCCATCTTTTCGACGCGCTTCATCAATTCCGTTTTCAGCCGCTTGATCTCATCCAGGACCTGCTCCCACTTTACGGGTCGGATATCCGCGTCAAAGTGGATTTCAGGGAAGTTGCGCTGAAACAGGTTCTTTACCAGAAGCACCTGATAGACTTTCCTGCCGCTTTCCATTACGCCTTGATCTTTCAATACGCCTGTGTAAATCAGGATATTGTCAATGTACAGGCCGATATAACTACCTGGTTTGATTTCGTCAGCCATAAGAACTCCTTCCGACGGGCAAGTTTATCATCGCCCGTTTCGCTTTTTCAATTCCAGCCGCTTCTCCACTTCCGCCATCGGTATGAGTTTTCCCTTTTTTGCCTGTGCGCCGCGCTTGTCCAAAAATTTCATCAGTTTTTTATTGGCGCGCGTCTTCTTAATCTCCTCTTCGAAATCATCCGAGTTGCCCACATAAAATGACTGTACAGAAGATACTTTGGCAAGCACAAACTGTTCCCCGCTTGCGGAGCGCAAAATCACATTGGTGCAGCGCGCCTTTTTGAGCAACTCATTCAGAGTCTTGGAACTTTCTGGAACTATAACTGTGTTCATAAATCTCGAATTTCATTTTGTTCGCGTTTCTTGAGCCAGGCTAGATCGTCGAGTGCGCTTTCAGTGAAGCTTATTTCGTATTTCGCCATGCTCAAATTATACTCCGTTCAAGACTCGAGAAATCACCGGATAAGAACGCTCTATTTGGCAAGTTTTTTAATCACACACAACAACACCCCATTTTTCCTCACCTCATAGATGACCTCGGCATCCGGGAGAATGGTGAGATGGGCGTTGTAGCGGGTGGAGATCAAGACATAGTCGTAATCTCCCTGAATGGCATTCTCTGAATCGAAGCCGAAGATGCGGAGGTCTTTTCGCGCGTTGTGGTCCACATTGAAGGTGTTGCCGAAGACAAGAATTTTCGCGTTTGCGGGGATGTTGGCATTGAGATAAACCGTCGCTTCGCGGTAGGAGGTCAGCCAGTAATCGGTCTCGAAGTTTGCGGCGGCGCCCCGAATGCCGCCTACGAAGCTGTTGTAATAAATGTATTCGTAAGGGTGCAGTGAAACAATGCCGAGGATGCCCGGAATGAGAAGCGCGATCGTGATTGCGAGGTTTACATCCCTTCGGCGGATGCGCCTGTAGATTTGATCCAGCGTTACCCCGGCCAGCACAAAGATTGGCGGCAGGATGAAAAAGAATTGGCGGAAGTTATCGTACACGTTTGAATGCAGAAGAAGGAAGACCCCGAATGGAACTGCGAACCAGGCGATGAGAATGATGAGTTTTTTGTTGTCGCTGAAATGCCTGACGAGGCTCCAAATGGAACTGACGAAGCCGGGAAGGAAAAGAAGGATGACCGGCTCGGTGAATTGGATCAACATTAATACCGGTATAAATGTCCACGGGAGGGCCGCGGGTGAATAATACCCTCCCATAAATCTTACAACGCCTTCAAAAGGAAAAACCGTCATTACCTGGAACGCCTCGAGGAAGTGATAGGTTGGGGAATCCCAGAGAAAAGGCCATGCCAGGAATGTCGTCAGGGATGCGATCGAAAAGTAGGCGATCATCGTCGGAGTGATTTTTTTCCGACCGTTTGGAATGCATACCAGGCCAATAATACACCGGCAAGAGGCGCCACCAGCCTGATAGATGTGGTCAGGCCAAGCAGGATTCCCGCAACCGTCACTGCGGCGACAAACCTCACGTCGGTCTTCCAGTTTATTTTCGGGATCTGTTCGCTTCCTTGTTTCCACTTGTATTCGTCAAATGCCCATCTGGCGACGACGAAAAGCAGGGATGCCGCCAGCAGAACCTGCCCGATACTGTTGTTTGCCGCTTTGTGGATGTAACTTTCCACCGGCAATTGATTTGCCCTGTCCGCGATCAGGGCAAACAGCCTGCCCGAAATGGATGAGGGGTCTGAGGTGTAAAAGTACGATACCACGCTCCCGATGAGGGATGAAATCACGTCCCTGCCGACGATGGAAAATGTATACAGGCCAAATAAAATGGCCGCAACCAGACTGTATCGGTATCTTTTGTCGAACACATGGTGGGATGATTCTGTTTCAAACTTTCTTGCGCCTTCCTCCAGCATGATAAAACCCGAGGCGATACTGGCAAGGAAAAACGTCATGAAGGGAATGTCCTTTGGGTTGATGAAGGCGTGACCAAATATCAGCGGCTGGGTCGCCAACAGAAGCACGACGCCAAAGGATGCCCAGCCGCTGAGAAATCTCCGCGCTACGATATACAAACCGATCAATGCCGCCTGAAAGAAGCCGAAATTTACAAGATGCCAGGTCTCTTCATACGACCAGCCTTTGAGAACATGAGACAGAAAATCAACGGTGAATTTTCCGAGCGCGGCATAGAATGGGCCGTAGTATCTCAGGTTGGAGAAGAAGATGTGCTTGCTGGGGTAGGCGTCGAGCGAGCGCTCTCCATAAAGGTAGTACATGGTCTCGTCCCAGCCTTCGCCGAAGTCCCTGCCGATGAAAAGGGCAATGAACAGGTTCAGCAAGATCAATGCAATGAGAGCGTGCCAGGGTTTTATGGAAGAAAACGCTTTGCGAGCGATTGACTTGTACACTGAATCATTTCTCCACCCTGCATATTGCAGGCGGCGTTGTTGGGAATTTACACGCTGATAAACCTACCTGGCTCATGTGTAATCCATGCATGGACGTTAGAGAACGTCCGCTACGCAATGATTATTTTGTAGCTACTTTTTCGGCAGGCACCGTTGCGGCTCCTGGCCGGTGCCAGTGAAACCATGCACTTCGCGGCAGACGTTATCCACGCCGAACAGGGCTTTAAGCGGATAGAACTTGTCGCCTCTGACTGGGGAACCTGCCTGCTCCTCGGTGAAGCGATCCACGTAATCGAGGTCGGCGATGCTTTTCGGGCCAGCATCCGCGAGGACGCCGTACATGAATTTATTTTCAGCAAGCGCGAGTTTGAACGCAAATTGCACGGTGGCATATCGCCCGGCGTTGATTCGCACCCAGGCCAGGTCGTGATCGTCGCTTTCGCCGCGCCCACCATCGAAGATGACCGTGTCGTAGCCGTCGCCGGGCAGAGGAGCATCGGATTTTTCGGGGGAGAGTCCGCCGGTGTCGCGGTTCGTATCTTTCACGACCTGCACATTGTCCGTTGACCAATTGACATCGTACGGCGGCCGGGCAACGATCACGTAGTCGCCGTAGCCGTCACCGTCAAGGTCAAGTTCAACGGCGTACTGGATTCCAATTTCGTTGTTCGGGTTTGCGCCGACGAGTTCCATCGAGACGTAATAGAATTTTTCATCGTAGGCGAGGTTGTAACTGACGATGTCCAGGTCGGGGACGTAGGTCATATCCTGCAAGAAGGGACGCTCGAAGAGGTTGATGTTGTAGGAATCGCCGTAGGGGGCGCGGTTTTCGGCGGCGGTATCCACGGAGACGACATCGTGAACCAAATCACCTGGCCTGATGTTGGTGGATGGAATCAATGAATGGCGAACTTCGATGGTCGGCGTTGGCAGTTCAATTGTCGGGGAGGGAATTGCCGTTTCGGTCGGAGCAGTTGTCGGTGTGGATGAAGCGGGCGCCGAAGGCGTTTCCGTAACAACGCCCGGTGTGGGCGAGTTTTCCAGGTTCACAGTGATCGAGGGCAGGTTACATGCCAGCAGTGTCAGAGTCAAAATCAAACTGAGCGTGAAGGTGGGTCTCTTCGTTTTCATGGGTCTCTCCTCGCAATCCATTTTATCTCTCCCTTGCCAGACGGGCAATCTTCGGGCACAATAGTTGTAGTACCGACTGTAGTACCGACTTAAGTCGGTACTACACAATATAGAGGAACCATGGACTATTCATCCGCTGAACTCATGATTATCAACGCCGCGCGGTTGTTGCGCGATGGCGACGTCGTTTTTGTCGGGGTGGGACAACCGAACCTAGCTTGCAATCTTGCGAAGCGCACGCACGCGCCGAATTTGGTGATGGTGTACGAAGCGGGCGTGATCGGCGCGGAGCCTGCGCGTTTGCCGCTTTCCATCGGCGACCCGACTCTCGTGAGCGGATCGGTTTCGGTGGTGAGCATGTACGATATTTTTGCGAATTATCTGCAACGCGGCAACGTGGATGTGGGCTTCATGGGCGGCGCGCAAATTGACAAGTACGGCAATATCAACGCGACGGTGATCGGCGGCTACGATCATCCGAAAGTGCGTTTGCCCGGCTCCGGCGGTTCGCAGGAGATCGCGGCCTGGGCGAACCGCTGTTACATCATGACCCCGCATCAGAAACGGCGCTTCCCCGAAAAAGTTGAATTCATGACCTCGGCTGGATTCATTGGCGGCAAAGGCGACCGTGAAAAGGCGGGACTGCGCGGCAGGGGCATGGTTGGCGTGGTGACGGACATCGGCATGTTGGAGCCCGATGAAAGCGGCGAAATGATTTTGACGGCTCTGCATCCCGGCAAGACGGTGGAAGACGCAAAGGCAAACACCGGCTGGGATTTGAAAACCGCCGCGCAAGTCCGCGTGACGGAGCCAGTGACTGAAAAAGAGTTGAAGATTCTGCGCGAGGAACTCGACCCAACGGGGATTTATTTGAAGGGTGGGTAGGATTATCTTCTACTTTTTGTTGAGCCCTACTGTAATTGACGGGAAAGTTCAAAGAACATAGCCGCGAATTACGCCAATTCACACGAATTCTTTTTCTAATCCGCGAAAATTCGTGAAATTCGCGGTATAGATTTTTCGACCTTGACGTTCAATCCCGGTAAAAACGGCAGAGCCTTTGGTCGAGAACTTAAAGGTGAAAGTGATAAATTCTGTGGATTTGATTCGGGAGATCGAAAAATGATTACAGACGCCAGACCCCTAGTCGAAATCAATCAACAAGCGATCCGCCTGCTCTATAAGGAGTTGGGCGTCATTGACGCTGTTCGTTTTCTCAAACAATTTACCCAAGGTTACGGAAATTACACCCAGGAGCGGGAGGTTATCTTTGCCGACAAATCCCTTGATGATATTGTGAGCGAAATCGAAAAAAGGCGAAAGCCAGCGCAATAGGTTTTATCCGCAATATTGTGAGCCGAAGAGGGATAGTGAGGTGTATTCTCTGTTCTGCCAGCGGGTATAATCGGCGCAATGAAATCCTTGAAAATTAAATTGCCCCTCGGTGGGGCATTGTTCCAATCGGTCATCTGGCTTTTGTTCATTTGTATCGCGCTCGAAGCATTTGCAAGAACCCCCGCTGGTGGGAATTTTTTCAAGTACGAATCCTACGGCAGTTCACATCCGCATTTCGATCCGCAGGTGATTCGCATCAAGGCCCGCAAAGCTCAAGACGGGCAGATCGATTGCATCATCCTGGGCGACTCGCAGGTGCTGTACGGCGTTGACCCTTCGATTGTCGAACAGGCTTATCTGGAGAAGACGGGACAAACGCTTCGTTGCCAGAACTTTGGGCTGGGCGGGCTGAAACCGATCACGGCCTACCCTTTGGCAAAACTGCTGATCGAAAATTTCCACCCGTCCATCATTCTCTTCGGGACGGATTTGTTCGATTACACCTCTGTGCAGGCGGGATCGGACGCGAGCATCATGTCCTCGCCCTGGGTAAAATATCAACTCGGCGATTTTTCAATTGACGGCTGGCTCATCGAAAATTGGAATTCGTATCGTTATTATCTCGGCATGGATAGGTATCTCTTGAACGGAGAAGAAAACGCGAATCACATTGAAGCCAATGGACATTCGTTGAAGTTTTCCGCGAAAACGAACATGACCCAGCAGGAGCAGGTGGATTATTTCGACAATCTGTTGGATCGTCCTGAAATCACCGGCGAGCAACTCGATGGCCTGCACAAACTCCTTGCCCTGAACAGCGCGGAAACAAAAATTGTCCTGTTTGAAACGCCCGTCAACCCGATCTTTTTCACGCTGAAAAAATTCGCCTACAACCGCAAGGTGTATCCCGATTTCCGCAACATGCTGGAAAACGAGGCGGCCTACGTCAGCACGGATTTGTGGCTGACGCAGGAATCCCTGCAAATACCGGAAGATGACTGGTACGACATTGTGCATCTCAACAAGCCCGGGACGCTATATTTCAGCCGCCTGCTTGGGGAGCATTTGAGCGGCATCACTTTTGCAAATGACTGACTTTTTTTCAAACCTTTCCATCACCTCCAACGGATTTTTCGTCTTCGTCCTCGTCGCGCTGGGCGTGTATTATCTCGTCCCTAAAAAAGCGCAGAATTACGTCCTGCTCATCGCTTCGTATTTGTTTTGCCTCACCTGGGATTGGACATTCGCCGTCATTTTGTTTGCCTCCTCGGTTGTCAATTACCTGGTCGCTTTGATAGTGGATAAAACGAATGACACCGCAAAAACCCGCTGGCTGTGGTTTGGCATCGCCGCAGATGTGAGCGCCCTGCTTTTTTATAAGTACTTCGATCAAACCTCGATCTACTTTTTCAAAGCCCTGTTTCGCATCGGTCTGACCAAAGAGTTGCTCACGCTGGAACTGCTCCAGCCGATTGGTATCTCGTTTTACACCCTGCAAGCCATTTCCTATCTGGTAGACGTATATCGAAAGCAAATTCCTGTCAACAACAGTTTTGTGGAAGTGTCGCTGTACCTCGGCTATTTTCCCAAACTGCTGGCTGGCCCTTTCGAGCGCGCGCAGAATTTCTTCAATCAATTGCGGGCCGACGTTCAAATTGACAACGCCCAACTCATCGAAAGTTTCACCCGCATCTTCGTCGGTCTCATCCGCAAACTGACGATCTCCGAAACCATTGTGCGGATGATTCCCTTTGGGGTATTTGTAGAACCGCAGAAATATTCCATGCCCGATCTGCTTTTCTGGTGGCTGACCTTCGCCTTTGTCATCTACAACGACTTTGCGGGTTACACCAGCATCGCGCGCGGAGTCAGCGGATTGTTCGGCATTCAACTCCCGCCGAACTTTGAACAGCCATTCTTCTCCACCAGTTACATTGACTTTTGGAATCGCTGGCACATTTCCCTTTCCAACTGGCTGCGCGATTACATTTACCTGCCTGTCAGCAGAGCCATGCTGAGGCGAAATCCCAGCGGGCGATATTTGCCGAATTTGATCGTCCCGCCGCTGGTCACCATGATCGTCAGCGGAATCTGGCACGGCGCGGCTCCACACTTCATTTTGTGGGGCGCGCTCAACGGTCTGCTCCAGGGATATGAACGGGTGCAGAAAATGTTCGGGAAAAAGTCACCCGCCCAACCTCCGCGTTGGAAGCGTGTTTTCAATATATCGGTCACGATTGCGGTGCTGATTCTGATCAATGCGCCGTTCAAATTCGATTTCACGCAGACGCTTGCGTTTTGGGGCGGCCTCTTTAGATGGGGTATCATTCAGACGCTTTCCATTCATCAAATCATCAAACCTGTTTTGGCGGTTGGGTTATCCCTTTTGATTGACGTGATGCAATTGCCGGGCAAGGATGAATTGGGTTTGCTTCGCCTGCCAAAGTGGGCGCGAGTCTTTCTGCTAACCATTGGGCTTCTGCTCCTGTTCCTTTCCACGCGGCAGGCGGCGGTTGCGCCATTCATCTATCAGGAGTTTTAAAAACTGTCGCGTAGGGCGCGTTCTCTCCCTGGCACCGCCCGCCAGGGCAGGTGTACGCGCCCGTCGGCGTTAGAGAACGCCAACTACGCGGTTACGGCATTTAATTTTTTAAACTTTATTATCTTGTGCAATAAGGCAATATTACGAAGCGTGTTGCGGCACGAGAAAAACCGAATAAAGTGAGGTTCCAACATGGACGAAAACGAAGTAAAAGAAAAACTAAAAAATTTCATCTGCACCGAGATCATGAACGATCCCGCGTATCCATTGACATACGACGAGCCGCTCATCACCAGCGGGTTGATCGATTCCTTTTCGCTCGCGCAGGTTGGGGTGTTCGTCGAGATCGAATTCAAGTTGTACATCCCCGATCCCGAATTGACCGTTGACCAGATGAACACAATCAATGCCATGGCGGCGAAGATCATGGAGAAGATGGCATGATTCGAAATCCCGCCGAAGCAAAAAGCCTGGTGGATGTCGTTCGATTTCATGCCAGCCAGCGGGGGGATGATCTCGCCTACTTGTATTTGATTGATGGGGAGGATCAGGAAACGCATCTGACTTTCGCCGAGCTGGATCGCCAGTCACGGGCATTTGCCGCCGTTTTGCAGAAGTCTACTCAACCCGGCGACCGGGCATTGTTGTTATACCCATCGGGTTTGGAATTCATCGTCGCGTTTCTCGGATGTTTGTATGCGGGTGTCGTCGCTGTTCCCACCATCGTGCCGCATCTGAAACGCGCCACGCCCCGCTTCCGCGCCATGCTCGACGATGCCCATGCCGTGGTTGCCTGCACGCAAATGGAGTTGTTCGATAAACTCAAAGCGCTGTTCGATGAATACCCGGAGTTTCATGATCTGAATTGGGTGGTCAATGAAAAGATCGAACTCGGCGCCGAAGCAGATTGGAAGGAAGTTGAAAACAAACCCGATGACCTGGCTTTCTTTCAATACACATCGGGTTCCACCAGCACGCCGAAGGGTGTGATGATCACCCATTTCAGCCTGCTGGAAACGATACGCGATTTGCAAATCGGCTC
>JBBIUO010000115.1:0-11044 GCA_037440205.1 Chloroflexota bacterium | reverse complement strand
CCGAAACATGCCAGATCTCTTTTACAGAAAATACCTTGCACTATCGAGAAAAATTCCGCATTGAGGCAGACACTTGCCCGCGCGGTGATCGGGTTCACGGATTCGGCCTCCCTGCCCCCTGCGGATTTGATGACCGCACTGGCATGGCCGCGTTCGCAGACGGGGGAACTTTCAAAACTACTATCTGCGTTTCGCGCCGCATTTGCAGGACTGGATGGGTGGAAGGATTTGATCGCCTACGCTGATTCCGTCCGCCAAAATGGACAACTGGACAGTATTCTCAGCGCGCTTTCAAAAATGGAAAATGCCTTCGTGCAGAGCGAAACGGGCTCGTATTTGCGCGTGGCGGTGATGGAAACGGGGTTGACCGCAGAACAAGCCGCGCAGATTGAGGAAATTTATCGCGATGGGATTCAAAATGAATTCCGCAAGCACATCGTTTCGGGGCTGGCGCAGGTGCAGAAGGTGGTCACGCTTCCGCTGGAGGAAATTTATCTTGAATTGGGATTGATTCCCATCTCGAATGAATCAGACCGCGAACAGGAACTTGCGGAAATGCTGGAGATGCGCGAGACACACCGCATGGAACGCGAACTTCAACACATGGATCGGCGTGTGACGAACGCGCTTGCCGAAGAATCCAGGCTGGTGATCGTGGGCAAGCCCGGAAGCGGCAAAACCATTTCGCTCAAGTTTATTGCCCTGATGCTCACACACGGAAACGCGGGCGCGGCGCGTTTGGGATTGGATGCTCCGTACCTGCCGGTGTTTGTGCGCCTTGCGGACTATGCCGAAAAACTCAAAGGCGATTCCAGTCTTGCGCTTGAAACTTTCCTGCTCGATTACATCGACCGGAATTACCCCGGCGCGAAGAATCAGCCTGAATTTCTGCGCCTTGCATTGGACAAGGGCGCATGTTTGATTTTGCTGGACGGGCTGGATGAAGTGGGTGATTTTGGCGACACGGCCGTTCACGGTCATACCCTGCGGACGGAAACGCTCAAGAGGGTGCAAAGTTTTTCCAATCGAAGATGCAACGAGAAATGCACGAATCGCATTGTCGTCACCAGCAGACTCGAAGGCTATCATCGCGGCGATTTGCCCGATTTCCGCGAAATGGAAATCAGCCCCCTGCGCGTGCCGGATGAAGTGAAAGCCTTCCTCCTGCGCTGGTTTACCGCATGGCTGCTGGAGGCGGACAGTAAACTGGATTACGATACCGCGCAGAAACGCGCCGAACGCGATTATTTGAATGCCATCATGTATTCCATTGACCAGAGCGAAAGCGTGCGAAGATTGGCAATGAATCCGCTCTTGCTGACCATCCTCGCCATCATCTACGAAATGGGAAAACGCCTGCCCAACCGCCGCGTGGAGTTGTATGAGACGGTGACAAAGACGATGATCGAGAACTGGCGGTACAGCCAGACCGGGCATGTGAGCAAAATCCACGAGCTGATGAGCGCAAACGAAGTGTATTTCACCCTGGCTTCGCTGGCGTACTGGCTGCACGAGAACAAGCCCGGCGGCACAATGTCAAACGAGGAATGGGGGACGAAGATTCATTCGTTGCTTCAGGATGCGGGGCATGAGGAAACCGCACTCAAACAACTGGTGGAACATTTCATGCGTCACGCGCGGCAGGAGACGGGCCTGCTGACCGAGCGCAGTTTGGGACAGATCGGATTCTTTCACCTGACTCTCGAAGAATACATGGCGGCGGTTGAAATTGCGCGGCAGGATACAGATACGCGCCTGAAAATGCTGGAAAAACACTGGCAGAATCCCCGCTGGCAGGAAGTGATTTTGTTAACCGCGGGCGATCTCGACCAGCGCGGCAACAAGCAGTTCCTTGAATCGTTCCTGTTGCACATCCTTCACCTTGAAGGGGACGAGCCCGGGCGCAATGCTTTGCTGGCAGGCCGCGCCCTGGCGGACGTGGGCACACGCCGCGTGAAGGAAAGCATCGCCAATGACATTCGCGCCAAACTCAAAGCCGTGATGCAGGACGCCGACCCGGAAACAGGCAGGCCATACCCGACCGCCCGCGTCCCGCCCGTTTCCCGCGCCTCCGCGGCGGACACGCTCGATGAACTCGGCTACATTCCCGAAGATCTGTATGAGTTTGTTCATGTAGAGCGGGATAATATCCCGCTTTACTTCGCCAAACATCCCGTTACCAACCTGCAATACAAACGCTTCCTCGACGCGCCCGATTATGCGGATGAAAAGTATTGGGTGGATTTTCCCAAATATGATGAAAACAGCAAAGAAATGGGCGAGACCTGGGGCGAGGAACCCTGGAACTGGTTGCAAGGGGCTTTGAAACGCGAAAGTTATGAAATTCAGGATGGGGTATTGTTACCTCGTTTCTGGCGCGACCCGCGCTTTGGCATCGCCCGCCGCACTGTGCCTGTGGTGGGAATCTCATGGTACGAAGCCAGCGCCTATTGCAGGTGGTTAACGGCTCATGGAGAATTGCCGGAACATTCAGCGCCTGACGGCCAGCGATCAGGCTGGGTGTTTCGCTTGCCTGTTGAACGTGAATGGCTTGTTGCCGCGGGCGGATTGGGCGAACCGATGGTCGTTGGAAAAAACAAGGAAGGAAAGGAGATCGTGCGTTATCGTTTCCCCTGGGATGTAACGGGAAAGGTTACGCCTGAGCCGAAATCGCAGGAGGATGAAGGGATGCGGGAAATATTGCGACGCGCGAACATCCGTGAAAGCGGAATCGGGCGCACCACGCCTGTGGGCATGTATCCGTTGGGAAGGGTGAATGATTTATGGGACATGAGCGGCAACGTTTGGGAATGGCAGGCAAACTATTTCGGTAAGGATTATGATTGGCTCGCGTTGCGCGGCGGCTCGTGGGACCTCATTGCTGACCTCGCGCGCGTCGCGTTCCGCCACTTCTTTCACCCGGGCAACAGATGGTACACCTCCGGTTTTCGTGTGGTGTTCGTCCCTCCCAGCAAGGGCTTGTGATTCTGTTTTCTGTTCGCGAAGCGTGTGTTCTGTCCCCTTCTCGCCGAAGGCGAGTCGATTTTGAAGAAAAAAAGACCCTAAAGGTTTGCCAAACCTTTAGGGTCTGAAACTTATAAAAGGAGAATCGTGAAAACATATAAACACTTGTATCCTGATTTATGTGGTTTCGAGAATTTGTATCTTGCATACCTGCTTGCTAAAAAAGGGAAAAGCGGCAAAACCTCTGTGGCGGATTTCATGAGGAAACGGGAGGATGAAATATTTGCCTTGCAAGATGAACTGCGGGCCAAAACCTACAAACCCGGCGCGTATCACAGTTTCTTCGTGCATGATCCCAAAAAAAGGTTGATTTCTGCCGCGCCGTTCCGCGATAGGGTTGTTCACCATGCTTTGTGCAATCTTATTGAACCGATTTATGAAGCAAGGTTCATTGAGGATAGTTATGCAAACCGCGTCGGCAAAGGCACGCACAAGGCAATAGACCGCGCCCAGCAGTTCGCAAGGCGGTATGCGTATGTGTTGCAATGCGATATTCGCCAGTTTTTCCCTTCAATCGACCATGAAACCCTTTTTGTGGTTCTCTCCCGTTATATTGCGGACAAGGATGTGTTGTGGTTGATCGAGCGCATCCTGCAATCGGGTGTGGGCGTTCTTTCGGAGGAATACGAGATGAAGTATTTTGCAGGCGATGATTTGTTCGCGGTCAATCGTCCGCGCGGCCTGCCCATCGGGAATCTCACCAGCCAGTTTTGGGCAAATGTCTATTTGAATGAATTGGATCAGTTTGTAAAGCGGGAATTGAAGGGAAAAGCCTATATCCGCTATGTGGACGATTTTTTGTTGTTTGGGGATGATAAAAGCGTTTTGCACCAGTCGCGCCGCGCCATCATCCAAAAACTTGCAGAACTTCGGCTCACACTGCACGAAGGCTCGGCGCAGGTGTATCCTGTTCATACAGGCATCCCCTTTTTGGGGTTTCGCATTTATCCCGAATATCGCCGCTTGAAAGCGCGCCGCTCGCTTGCATTCCGCCGCAAACTTCGCGCGATGGCAAAAGAAGCGCGGGAACAGGATTTTCTTCTGCCAAAATTACAAGCCAGCGTTCAAGGATGGGTAAATCACGTTCGTTATGGGGACACATGGCAATTACGCAAATCTGTTCTTGGAGGAGTTCGCGTATGAATGAATCGCCTTTGTTTGTTCGTACGCACGATCTGGTTTTATGGATGATTCCGCACGTGCAGAAATTTCCACGGATACATCGCTTTGGTTTGGGGGAGCGCGTGCAAAGACTACTCCTCGATTTTCAAGATTCCCTGGTTGCCGCCGGAAAGACCAAATCCCAAACGCGGAGGGAACATCTTGAAGCGGCGGATATTAAACTGGAACAATTGCGCGGCTGGATTCGCATTTCCCGCGAACTCGACCTTTTTACCGTGCCGCAATATGAGCATGTTTCAAGGCTGGTTTCGGAGGTGGGCAGGCTGTTGGGAGGATGGATTAAACAAGGTTGAACGTCCGCGTCTGCGGACTTTTGACGGGCTTCGGCATACAGGGCTCGCGTTGCGCGGCGGCTCGTGGAACAACAATGAAGACAACGCGCGCGTCGCGTTCCGCAACAACAATCACCCGAACAACAAATGGAACAACTACGGTTTTCGTGTGGTGTTCGTCCCTCACGGTTTTGCTTTTTGCCGGCAGTATTGGCTGATGGAAAAGTCAGCGGTCGAGGCAATTCTGGCGTGCCGCAAGCCTGCCCAAATGGGCAAAAATAAAAAAGCCCCGCATGTTTCAGTAACCATCACTGGCGGCCATCCATGCGGGGCAATTATCGGAATACCTGATTCAAGCGATTTCTCTTTCGCTTTCCTCGTATTGTTTGTGAGAAATTGAAAGTCCCGCAGAGGCGCTGTGTTTTTCCGCGTATTCGATGATCGCCTCGAACAACCCGTCGAAGAAAGCCTTGTCGTCCATGCCCGCTTCCATTTCGATCACGCCGTCAATGGTCACGCTGTATTCCATCGTTGCGGGTTCGGTGGGGACCGCCTTTTGCGCCTCTGCTTTTGTTTCCAGTTTTGTGTTCATGTCTACCTCTTCCAATTACTTATGGATGACCATTTTACCGTCCTGCCTCACGCCGGGGCCTGCGCTGACGACGAAGTCGTGTCGAAGTGACGGCGATTGAGCGCGGTGGCATCCATGCGGGGCAACTTTACTCACGCGAAGCGTTCATCCTTCATCCTTCATCCTTCATAATTCATCCTTTCCCCTACATCATCCGTTCCTTCTTTTTCACGTTCATCTCCCTCGCAACCTCCGCGGCGAGTTTGGCGTTGTTCAACAGCAGGGCAAGATTGGCCTTCAACGATTTTCCATCGGTCAATTCGCTGATGCGGGAGAGCAGGAATGGGGTCAATGCCTGGCCGTGGATTCCCTTCTCCATCGCTTCGGCCGACGCTTTGGCGATGATCGGTTCCATCTCGGACTTTGAAATGGATTCTGTTTCAGGGATCGGATTCGTGACGAGGATTCCGCTTTTCATTCCCAAGTTCCAATGCGCTTTGGCAAAGTCGGCGATCTCTTTGGGCGAGTCGAGGCGGGCGCTGACTCCGAGTCCGCTTTCGCGGGAGAAGAACGCGGGGAATTCGTCGGTGCGGTAACCGACGACCGGCACGCCCATCGTTTCGAGGTATTCCAGCGTGGCGGGCAAATCGAGAATCGCTTTTGCTCCCGCACAGACGACGATCATGGGAATCTCGGCGAGCGAACGCAAATCGGTGGAAATATCGAAGGGGGATTCTTTGTGCACGCCGCCGATCCCGCCGGTGGCAAAGACCTGGATGCCGACTTTTTCCGCGGCAAACATGGTCCCTGCGACGGTAGTGCCTCCGTTCATTTTTTTGACGACGGCTGTGGCGAAGTCGCGGTGACTCACTTTCAGCGCTGATTCTGATTCAGAAAGCCGGACCAGTTCCGGGTCCGAGAGACCGATGCGGATCTCTCCATCCAGCAAGGCAACGGTGGCGGGAGTCGCCCCATGTTCGCGCACCTGCTTTTCCATATCCCGCGCCAGGTTTAAATTTTGCGGGCGGGGCAGGCCGTGTGTGATGACGGTGGATTCGAGGGCAACAACCGGCGCGCCCAGTTCGAGCGCGCGCGAGACTTCGGGGGAGAGGGTGAAATGATTTTTTTTCATTACAATTTTTTCTTCCAAGCGTAGGCGGCGTCTCACGCCGGCGGGCGCGTAGGAGAACGCGCCTTACGCAGAATCACGCTACGATTTTCTGATCCAGTGGTGGGTGATGTGGGAGATGTCGAACAGCGCTTTTTCGATTTTGACGAGGTCCGCTTCTTTTTCGTCATTTGGTTTGTTTTCGTTTTCGATGAGCAGTTTGCCGGCGAGCAGTTCCTTGCGGAAGGCTTTGAGAATTTCCTGCGCAACGGCGGCGGCATCCTTTCGGACCGACTCGCCCTTGAGCAGTTGGCCTTTGAGGTCGGGGTTGGCGGCGATGAAGGCTTCGAATTCCTTTTCGGCGTCCCTGTCTTTATAGTACGAAGTGCGCGACCCGCCCGACCGTTCGTAATTTCGGATGACCACGTTTTCGATGAGTTTGAGCATCTCTTCGGTTTCGTGGCGTTTTTTCGAGCGTTCGATGCCGGCAAGTTTCTTTGCGTTTTCGCGCGCGAGGTTCCATGCCTCTTTGTGTTTATCGAGGATGAGGGTGGAGGGAAGTTGCCAGGTGCCGATGTCAATCCATTCGATGGAGATGCCGAGTTTGGCGGCTTTCTCCTTGAACGGTTTTTCAAAGAACTGGGCGGTGATCTTCGAGCGCGATTTGAAGGTGGGCGTGGGCGCTTCCTTCCTGCCGCCCGCGACGGTTTGCTGTCCCGTCAATTCCACGCGCATTTGCGCGATGGTCTCGTCGTTGATGGAGGCGCGGTCAACTTCCTTCTGACCGATGGAGACGAGGATTTCGCTCAGGGTGTGCGAGGTGATGAGGTTCTCCAATTCAGTGACGACCAGCGGAATGGCGGTGGTATCCCATGGAAAGCCGATGCCGCTGGGAGTGGACGGCGCGGGAGTGATGATGGTCTGGTTGTACACGAGCGACTTGACGGCTTCTTCATCGGGCAGGTAGGCAGCATCATTTTCTTCGCCCTCTGCGGGTTGCTTGCGCAGCACACTGAAAATGACTTTGATATCCTGCGCTTCGAGGGGAATGCCATCCTTTGTGCGCGATTTGACGGAGAGCCCGCTGACGAACTGGTCGCGCAAATTGATGATGGCGTACTCGCGTTTGCCCACTTCATCGTGTTTTCCAATTTCGCGGATGCGCTCGAACCTGCCCAATCTCCACGATTCTTTTCGCGGATAAATAACTGCCGGTTCTCCGTTCACTTTTTCGAGCAGGGCCACGCTATCGAGGTTGACCTGGATTTCACCCGGGCCGCCGATGAGGATGATGGGGGAACGTTCGTCCTTTTCGGAGATTCTGCCTTCGTTGACCGTGATCTTTTCGCGGCCCCGTCCAAACGTCACCTCTTCGAGGAATTCAGAGGCGAGTTCTTCATCGTCCAGTTCGAAGACATCGTCAATGTAAAGCGCCGCCGTTTTTCTCGCCAGGCTGTACACCACCATCAGCAGGGGAACGTATTTCACAAGACGACGGCGATGTGAAGTCTCTGCTCCACGCCGAAGACGGTGAGCAGCATGGTCACGCCGCTGAGGACGATCCATACGGCAAAGCCTGCGAGACTGCGCCAGCGGTTTCTAAAATCCGCGCCTTCGTCGGTGAGGCTGAAAAGCGGGGAGGCGGTCTTGCCGCCCTGCGCCGGCTGTCTCATGACTGGTCTCCGCGGAGGCCGTCGGGATTATGATCCAACAGCCACTTCCATATCTCATCCAGTTTCCGCAGTTCTTTTTCCACCTCCGCATTGGTGCTGCTTTCGCCAAGGATGTACTCCCTGAGCGGCTGGATGAGCAGTTGCAGGGTTTTGAACGGGTTTAACTGGGGCATGGTGGTCTTGCCGCTGAACTGCCGCGAGGCGATCCTTGTAAAATTTTTGCTGGCGTCGTTGCGCGAGGTGGTTTCGATCAGCGCCTCTTTTTCCATGAGCTGGCGCTCTTCCTCTTTTGCAAGTTTCATCCATTCCGTGCTCCACTGGGCGATGGTCTGGTTCTCGATCTCCGGCTCGAAAAGCACATTGTGGATCCGCACTTCCATGATCTGGAGTCCGCGCGATTCGAGCTGTTTGAACTCGAGGCTCTCCAGCCATTCACCGGTTGGGGAGCCGGTATCGTCGAGCGCCATCACGTTCTCCTGCCTGACCCGTTTGTTGATCATGTCTTCGATGGTTTGCAGGCCGCTGATGCCGCTGGACGTGAACAATTCGCTGAATTTGAACTTGCGGATGTATTCGCGCCAGATGTTCACCACCAGATGCGCCGGGAGCCGGTTCCATTCCATGCGCACCCTGCTGTTCTCGTTGGTGCGCAGTTGGATGACTTCGCGGGTGATGGCGTTGCGGACCGCCTCTGGATCGTACCCGTATTGTGATATGACTCCGCTCTCTGTCGGTTCTTTTTCTACGGGACGCTTGATACTGAACTTGATGCTGATCGTTGGCGAGACTTCGAATCCGTCGCGCGTTAGTCCGCTTGTTTGCTGGCGGCGGCTTTGCAGGTCGTTGTAACTTTTGGACGGCGTGACCGTTGCAGGATTGAGAAACGGCTGGTCGCTCGCAAGCGGCCCGATGAACTGCCACTGGGCGCGCAGATCGACACTGCCTGCGATATATTCGTTCCCACCGGTGAATTTGATGCCCGGCCCGACGGTATCGGTGATCTCGGTATCCGTCCGCAAAACGAGAGCGCTGGCAGTATCCAACACAATCACACCCGCCCCTCGTTTATCTGCCTCGCCCTCGTGCATGATGACACGCCCGTTTTTGACGAACAGTGCCGGGCCGCGCCGCCCCGATTCAAAGTTACTCACGCGGAAGGCGAGTTCCTGCCTTTGTTTTTGGTTTTGAACGGGAAGGACGAACTGGGAAAAAAAGTAGATCAATTGATTGCGCAGGAAGAACGCCGCGAACACGTCCACCCCCAGCAGGATCAGGCTGATAATGTAGTTAAATGGAATCTTTGCCGCCCATACCACGATATGCCAGAGCGCATTGGTGGCGAGGATCACGCCGACCGGGGTTTGCAAAAATGCGCCGATTCCACTGAAGACTTTTCGCATCTTGCAATTGATTTTAAAGCAGAAAACGGGAATTTGGCAAACGAGTTCCGCTGGCTTGGGGCGGCAGACTGACCAGCAATTCCAAATCTGAAACCGACGAACTTAACGCAAAGTCGCCAAGACGCCAGGTTGTTTGACTTTTTCCCGCAAAAATTGGCAGAAAGGCGGATTGACGCAACGACAGCCCAAATTCTCTCAGAGACTGTTTCTTAACTCGTTGGCAAAGACCCTAAAGGTTTCCTTTGCTAACGAAAGCATTGATTTGTCGGGGGGTTCTTGCAAATTGTGGTTGTGGTTTGCGGGAAAAACCTTTAGGGTCTGATTTAAGAAACGCTCTCTAACAAATCCTTGCGCCTCTGCGACTTTGCGTTAAGATTTTGGTCTCTTCATCCCTGATTCAATTTTAGATTTGGAATTGTTGCTGACAAAACGTCGCTTGATTTTTGTCCCTTTTGATTTATACTAGATTTGGATCATCCAAATTTACATGTCGTCCCCTGGTTCGGAGGAAGAAATGAATCCAAAAAATCAAATTTTGCGGAGACGCATATTCCTGGCCGGGGGTGTCGTTCTCGTCATCCTGCTCGCCGTCTTCGGGTTCAGGAAATACTTGTTTGCCGATACACAAGGAGCCTCCGCGAAAGCCCCCATGAGCGCAGTTGTCAGTCTCAGCGTTGACAAGGAATCGTTCGCTGAAAGCGACGATGTCATTGTGCATGTCGCCATCACAAACCCGAACGATTTCCCGATCCGAATTCTCAAATGGTTCACCCCGCTCAATGGGGTGGAGCGTTCGCTGTTCACTGTTACCCGCAATGGCGAGCCTGTCCCCTACATTGGAAAAATGGTCAAACGCGCCGCGCCAACCGAGGCGGATTACATCACGCTGGAGCCAGGCGCAAGTGTCACCAGCGATGTCAACCTTGCCGAGGTTTATGCGCTTTCGGTTTCCGATCATTATCAGGTGGCGTACGATGTCACCTCGCTTCAATTGTACGTGGAATATGAGATCGTGCAGTTGAACAACGGCCGCCTGACCTCGAATACCGTGACCATGTTCGTCAAAGGGCGCACGGCCCCCGTCCACTGATTGCGGCGCACGGACCGTGTTCTCTTTATAACCAAACCATAGATTTGGAGGAACCATGCAAACAGGAAGTCATTTTTCGGCGGTACGTAAAACCTTGTATGGGGTCATGATCCTGATGGTGATTCTCAGCGCCTTTGGCGTTTGGAATCTGTCAAACGCCAGCGCGTTGGGGTCGGTGACAGGAGCAGTTGTCAGTTTAAGTACGAATCGTTCGTCCTTTGGCGCAGGGGATAAGGTCAATGTGCGGGTGTCCATCAAAAATCCCACAAACTCTTCGATCAGACTGCTCAAATGGTTTACTCCTGCGGCAGGCATGGATCGGTCGTTGTTTACGGTCACGAGGGATGGGAAGCCGGTTGCCTATCTCGGAATGTTTGTCAAACGCGCCGCGCCGACGGAAGCCGATTACATCACATTGGCGCCCGGCGAAAGCCTCTCGAGCGACGTTGACCTTGCCGATTATTATGATCTTTCGGCCTCGGGCAGTTACGAGGCGGCATACAACGCCGCTTCAGCGGATTTGTACGGGAGGGCGGATGGGGCAGATGCGAGAAGCACCGACTTCCTGACATCGAACAAACTGAATCTTTCCATTGAAGGCCGTGCAAACCGTGCGCTTCAGACAATATCCCCGGAGGTTGTCACCGGTACGAATGGCTTTGTCGGCTGTTCCGCTTCCCAGCAAACGGACTTGATCAATGCGCGCAATGCGGCCAGCACCTAC
>JBBIUO010000114.1:1256-11072 GCA_037440205.1 Chloroflexota bacterium | reverse complement strand
ACTGGAGACGGTGTAACTCACCCCGCACGATGCAAGGATAAAGAAAAAGCTCCCGATTTGAAAAAATTCGGGAGCGTTTTTGTCTATTCTTTGGCAAGCCACTCTTTTGCCTCTGCCTCGCTGGCAAAGTACATGATGGGTTGGCCGGTGAGCCGCGAAAGCAAGTCCCCCAGCGTGCGCTTGAAGCCGGTGATTCCCAACGTGGCCGTTTTGCGGACGTGTGATTTCGTCCTTTTGGATGCCTCGTTCATGACCGGCATCAGTTCATTTGTGATTTCCGTGTTCCTGAAATCTGAAAGGACAAGAACCGAATTCAAAGGCTCGGCCAGGACGATTGCCTGAACCTGATCCAGTTCATCCTTCACCGCCTTCGCGTTGTAAAACAGATTGGAAAAATCCTGGTACAGAATCTTTTTGCCGTTATGCTCGATCCATTTTGATTTCATGATGATCTCCCTTTTTACTTCCCGGCACGGCCATCTTTGTAAAGCGCGATCCCTGTGGCGATGGCGCCGAGAAATTCCCAGATGCCCACTCCAAGGAAACGCACCGGGGCAATGCCGGTGACCACGATGGTTGTAAACACGATGAAAGTCAATGTGCGAAAAGGAACCGTCCAGCGATAGAAAGCCTTCATGTCGTTCAGAGCCGCCAGCATGTAGTAGACCCCAATATTGAACGAAGCCATGGACGAAGCCGTCATAAAGACGATTGTGTAATCACTGCTTGCGCGCATGGCGCGGTCTACGGATTCAAAGCCGAGGATGGAGAGAAGAATCTCGGGGCGGATCAGGCCAGCCAGTCCGAGCAGAAACGCAAGCGCCCCAAAAATAAACATGGTCCAGCCTGCCGCGTCGCGTATTTTCATGTGTAGTGCGTCTCCTTTTTATGAAATTATACTTGCAAACCCTTCTCATGATACAATAAAAAACGTATGGCGAAAAATCTGGTTTTGGTGGCTGGCAACATCGGTGCGGGGAAGACGACTCTTACGGAGCGCATCGGCGCCCGCCTCGGCTGGTGGACGGGATACGAATCGGTAACCGACAACCCGTACCTCTCCGATTTTTATGGGGACATGCACGCCTGGTCGTTCCATTTGCAGGTTTTCTTCCTCGGCCATCGCGCCGACCAATATCTCGAAGCCTCGCGCGATCCGCGTTCCGCCATTTTGGATCGGAGCATCTACGAAGACGCGCATATCTTTGCCCGCGCGCTGCATCACATGGGGAATCTGGGCGAGCGCGATTATCTCGCCTATCGCCGCCTGTTCGATGTCGTTGTCAACAGCCTGCCGCGCCCCGACCTGTTGATCTACCTCAAAACCCCTGTCCCTGTTTTGATGGATCGCATCCGCAAACGCGCCCGCAACATGGAAACCGGCATCACACCCGATTACCTCTCCCTGCTGGATTCATTCTACGGCGAATGGCTCGGCGCCTTCGACCTCTGCCCGGTGCTCACCATTCAAACAAGCGACTTCGATTTCGCGCACCAGCCCGGCCATCTCGATCTTGTGGTACAGCGGATTCAAGATAAACTCGCCGGAAAAGAAACTGTGGATTTCACCCAACAATAACATGACCACCCTGCTCTCGAAAATCCCCCTGTTTGCCGGCCTTCCCCGCAAGGAACTGGACCAAATCCTTTCCGCGATGGACGTGAAGGAAATGGCCGACAGGGAGATTCTTTTTCACGAAGGCGACCCCGGCGAACATTTTTACATCGTCATGCGCGGCAACCTGGAAGTGCTCATGGGCGCAGGCACGGCGGAGGAACTTCTGCTCAACGTCATGAGCGAGGGCGAGCATTTCGGCGAGATGGGCTTGATCATGCCCGGCGGTCATCGCACCGCCACTGTCCGCGCGCGCGGCGCATCCACCCTGCTTTCCATGAGCCGCGAAACATTTTTGGGACTTACCAAAAAGCATCCCGAACTATCCTCTTCGATGGTGCGTGTGTTGAGTCAGCGCCTCGATGCGACCAACACCCAAACCTTCCACGACCTCACCGAAAAGAACAAACAACTTCAAACCGCATACGACGAACTGAAAGCCGCACAGGCGCAATTGATCGAAAAGGAACGCCTCGAGCGCGAACTTCAGGTTGCCGCGGAAATTCAACTCAGCATTCTGCCCGACAAACTCCCTCGCGCCGATGATTTCGATTTCGGTGCCCGAATCCTGCCTGCCCGTCAGGTGGGAGGCGATTTTTACGATGTCTTTCCCGTTGCCGGGGGCCGCATCGGCGTGTTGATCGGCGACGTGGCAGATAAAGGCGTCCCTTCCGCGCTTTTCATGGCGCGCGCTCATGCCCTCATCATGGCCGAAGCGGATCGTGGTTTTTCGTCCGGCGAAGTGATGCAATCGGTAAATCGCCACATCACGCGCCTGCAAAAATCAACGCAGTTCGTCACCGTGTTGTACGGCATCCTTGATTTGAAGACACACGAATTCAGTTACGCGCGCGCGGGCCATGAACCCCCGTTGATGTTACAGCCCGGTGGCGCAGTGGAACGCCTGCCCCATGCCGCGGGCATGGCGCTTGGCCTGTGGGATACGATCACGCTCGATACGCACAGCGTCACACTCCCGCCCGGCTCGACATTGCTTCTTTTTACCGACGGCATGACGGATTGCCGCGATCCGAATTCAGAGGCGTTTGGTTTGGAGCGCATCAAATCGGTGTTTGCCACGCTCCCAAATGTCAACGCGCAAAAAGTCTGCGATGAGTTGCTCGCCACATTGATCAATTACCAAAGCGGCTCGAAGCAGGACGACGATGTAACCCTCGTGGCAATTCACGCCACAGACAAATAAAAGTACCGCAAAGTTCACTTTGCGCTCGTGGGTTGCAAAAAAGTACCGCAAAGTTCACTTTGCGCCTGTGGATTGCAAAAAACTGAAACGCAAGATAAATCTCGCGGCACGGAAAAATTACTTCATCGCCTGTTCCAAATCCGCCAGCAAATCCTCCACGTTTTCAATTCCAACCGAAAGCCTCACCAGGCCGGGATCAACTTCCAGTTTCGATCCCTGCGTGGATAAATGCGTCATTGCCGCAGGCACTTCGATCAACGACTCCACCCCGCCAAGCGATTCCGCCAGCGTAAATATTTTTGTGGACTCCGCCACCCGGACAGCGGCCTCCCTCCCATCTTTCATCACAAACGAGATCATTCCCCCGCCATTGAGCATTTGCCGCTTCGCCACCTGGACCTGTGGATGGCTCCCGTGAAATGGGTAGATCAGCCGTTTGACATTTTTCTGCTTTTCCAAAAACGAAACGATTCTCTCCGCGTTCTGCGCGTGACGTTCCATGCGGATGGGCAGGGTTTTGATTCCCCTCAGCACAAGGAAGGAATCCATCGGTCCCAGAATCCCGCCGATGGCGTTTTGCAAATAAGCCAATCTCTCGCCAAGTTCCTTGTCCTTGCCGACAATCGCGCCGCCGACCACATCTGAATGCCCGCCGAGATATTTCGTCATCGAGTGGACGACCAAATCCGCGCCCAATTCCAGCGGGCGTTGCAAATACGGCGTTGCAAAGGTATTATCTACAACCAGCAACGGCTTGTTGGGATGATGCTTCACCACCTCGGCAACTGCGCGAATATCGCTGACGGCCAACAGCGGATTGGTGGGAGTCTCCAGCCACACGATCTTCGTGGACGGAGTCAATGCTTCGGCGAGATTCTCTGGGTCGGTTGTGTCGGCAAATGTAAAGTCCAGACCGAAGCGGCGCAGCACCTTGTCGAATAAACGGAAGGTTCCGCCGTACACGTCATTGCCCGCGACGACATGATCCCCGCTTCCAAGCATTCGTAAAACTGTGTCCGTCGCGGCCATGCCTGAAGCAAGGGCCAATCCCCAATTTCCATTTTCCAATTCTGCGAGACAATCCTGCAACGCCTTGCGCGTGGGATTCAACGTACGCGAATATTCATAGCCCTGACGCGGTCTGCCGATTCCATCCTGCATGTATGTGGACGTGAGATAAACGGGCGTCATCACTGCGCCGTTGTTTGGGTCGGGCTCCTGCCCGGCGTGAATGGCGAGAGTTTCAAATTTCATATCTGCTCCTTGATGTAGAGCGAGATGCCATCTCGCTCTACTGAATTTGGTGGCTTATTTTACCCGCTCAATTCCTTCGTGACTTTGATCAACTCCATCGCGTCAGCGTACAACTCGAAACGACCCGCGTCAATTCGCTTAGTTAAAAAGAAAACCGAGGGCAGGCCTCGGCTGAAAATTCATGGCAGGCGACTCGATGTCGCCGTTGCAAACAGTGGGTTGTTGCCCTGAAGAACTGGTTGACTACAGAATATCTGCCATTCGCTGGGTGCTCCTTGTGTTTGGATTTTATCATAATCGGGTAAACTTTGGCCTTCAATGAACGTCTAAGCACGAGAGGAAATGATATGACAAAAACTTTACTGGCAGTTTTGGCGCATCCTGATGATGAGTCGTTTGGTTTGGGCGGCACGCTGGCGTTGTATGCGAGCCGCGGTTACGATGTCTATTATGTCTGCGCGACGCGCGGCGAAGCAGGCACAGTGGACCCGGAACACCTGAACGGTTTCAAGGATACCGCCGAGATGCGCACGAATGAATTGATGCGCGCGTCGAAGGAACTTGGTTTGAAGGATGTTTTCTTTTTGGGGTATCGCGATTCGGGCATGCCCGGCATGGAGGATAACAAGCATCCCGATGCGCAGATCAATCATCCGGTGGACGAGGTGGCCGGGCGGGTGGTGAAGCATATCCGCGAACTCAAACCAGAGGTGGTTTTGACTTTCGACCCGATTGGCGGATACAAGCATCCCGATCACATTCATGTTCACAAAGCGACGGTGCTTGCCTTCGAAAAAGCAGGCGACGCTTCCTTCCACCCGGAGGCTGGTTCGGCTTTCGAGCCGCAGGCTCTTTACTTTCAGGTTTTTCCGCGCGGATTTTTGAAGATGATGACGCGCGTAATGCCCATCTTTGGCAAAGACCCGACCAGGTGGGGGCGTAACGGCGATATTAATTTGAAGGAACTGGCGGATGTGGATTTTCCCGTTCACGTGCGGTTGGATATCCGCTCAGTTTTGGAGGCGAAGCGCAAGGCGAGTGAATGTCACGCCTCGCAGGGTGGGATGCAGATGCGGCGTGGTTTGATGGGATTTGTGACCAAAATGCTTGGTGAAAACGAGGATTACATGCAGGCGTATCCGCCGGTGAATGGAAATGCAAAACGCAAAGAGGATTTGTTCGAGGGGATTTGATTATTACAAATAGCGCACGGCGTTCATCAATTCTTCCGCGGTGACACTCTTAAGGAGATTGATCACCCGCCTTTGAAGTTCTCCGTGAGATAGCTCTCTGGATACCACCACCCCATAATGCTCCCTGCCGTCTTCGAAATATTGAATGGAAAGCGGGACGTAATGTTTGATATTAAACGTCACGACCGCCCTATGTTCGCCCGCAGCATAGTGCATGATTTTGTCGTCAGGTGTGGCATCCAAATTGACTTCATTCACATGGATGACATCGAAACCCTGCTCGCGCAGGATTTTTGCAAGATAGGCCCAAATGTGCTCGTCGAGCAATAATTTGGGAGGACTGTTTTTTGTCTCGTTGCTCATCCGCCTGTAATTTCCCGATATTTTTTCTCGCCGAGTTTTTCCAGCAACATGCGGCGGCTTGCTTCTTCAGTGTTCTCTTCGCGCTCCCTGTCAATCTCGGCGCGATGGACAAAATAATAACGCATCGCTTCATATACTTGCGGCAATGTAATATGCGGGATGGTTTCAGACACGATTTTTTCAGGCGTTTCTCCGATTAGAAAATAGCCCACAAGAATATGGACAGGAATACGAGTGCCGCGAATTACCGCGCTTGGTCCGCCCGCAAACTCGACCATTTCAATATTTGGAAATGACCAGTCCAAATTTGACGAAGACTCTTCAACTGTATAACTGACAGGCTGTTCCTGTACCCTCGCATCATTATGATCGGGCAAGGATACATCAAAAGTCATCACCAATGGATGGCCTGATTCATTCAAGGGAAGGTGTTCCAGATGAAGTTCGGTTGCTTTCCTGAGACTGGAAATTGCCTCCTCAATGGTTTTCCCCTGACTAACTGTCCCTGCTTCTGGACAGTTTGCCATATACCAATCACCCTCTTTATGAATTAAAGCGGTAAATGTTCTAATCATGATTGATCTCCTGTGTCTCTTGTTCGGATTATACTCTGCAAAAGATCTGTCTATAACGGTCTGCTGAGGACAGTTGCAGACTCGCTTCTGTAAAAATGAAACAGCCGGGAACAATTCCCGGCTGTTTTTCGTTAATGGGTCAGGGAATCTCTTTTTTGAAAGCATGATAGAATTTTTTGACACTCCAACCCAATAAAATACCATGACAGAATCAAATCCCCCCATTCCAGCGCGCCGATTGAACTTTGCGCGAATCCTTCCGGTTTTGCTTTATCCCAAACGCACGTTTGCGGAGATGGCAGGTGAGACCGTCTCTTCGTGGCTCACGCCCATGCTGGTCTTGAGCATTTCCTCTTCCCTCGTCGTCATCGTTGGCGGATATTTGAAAGCGCGCGCCGCGATGATGGGGGAGGTGCAACTTCCCCCGGACTGGCAATATTGGACGCCCGACATGCAGAATAATTTCATGCAGGCACAGCAAGCCACGCAGGGAACGACGTTCGTTTACATCATCCCGCTGATCTCATCATTGACGGCGCTGTGGCTTGGCTGGTTGATCTTGAGCGGCCTTCTGCATCTTGGCTCCACTCTGCTCGGCGGACGCGGCACGATGGGAGGCGCATTCAATGTTGTTGGATGGTCGAGCCTGCCGTTTGCCCTGCGCGATATTCTGCGGATCGTTTTCATGCTGATCGCCGGTCACACCATCGTCAGCCCGGGATTATCGGGGTTCGCGGCGGGTTCGGCTTTCCTCGCAAAAATCCTTTCGCAGACCGATATCTTCTTCCTGTGGAACGCGATCCTTCTGGTGATCGGTTTTGGCATCATGGACGGGCTTCCGCGTAACAAGGCGATCATCGGGGTGGTGATTGTCCTGCTCATTGTCCTCCTCGCGCTGGCCGGTGTAGGGGCATTGATCTCGAGTTTGAGCGGGGCGTCCTTCTAGAACCTGGGCCTATGACTTCCCCGTTAATCCGCGTCACTGACTTGAAACGGTATTATCAAATGGGCGGGACGACAGTCCGCGCATTGGATGGCGTGAGTCTGGATATTGAACTGCATACATTCACAGTCGTCATGGGACCTTCCGGCTCGGGCAAAAGCAGTCTGCTTTATCTGCTCGGCGGGTTGGATCGGGTCACTTCCGGCGAGATCACGATCAGCGGCGAACGGTTGGATAAAATGGACGAAAATGCGTTGGCGCTTTTCCGCCGCCGTACCATGGGATTTATCTTTCAATCCTATAACCTTGTCACGAGCATGAACGCGTTGGAGAACGTGGCCTTCCCGATGCAGTTCTCGGGCATGTCGCCTGCCGAACGGACAAAACGCGCCCGTCAATTGCTGGAGGGGCTGGCAGACCGAAGTCATCACCGCCCCGCCGAACTTTCCGGCGGACAGCAGCAGCGTGTTGCGGTGGCCCGCGCACTCGTCAACGACCCGAGTCTGATCCTGGCGGATGAACCCACCGGAAACCTCGATACCGCCAGCGGAATCACAGTCATGCAATTGCTTTCCGACCTGCATCGTTCCGGGCGGACCGTGCTGGTGGTGACGCACGATCCGCGCATGACACGTTTTGCCACACACAAGATTTTTCTGCTGGATGGACATGTCGTCAGTGAAGCGGAGTATCAATCCGCTTCATTGGAGGCGACACAGATTGCGACTGATTAACCGAATCATGGGAGACTGAATGAAGTTTCAAAACAAGTACGTCGTTTCAATCCTTCTTGCATTGACCCTGCTGGCCGGCTGGACGACGCCCGTCTATGCCGACCCGATCATCAGTTCGATTGACCCGAACCTGGTTTTCAACGACACAGCCGCGACCATCACCATCACCGGCTCCGGCTTTGAATCCGGCGCTGTCGTTTCGTTGAAAGGTTATACGGAGCTGACCACCTCCTTCGACAGCCCCAACCAGCTTCGGGCTGTGGTACGACCCGGCGTTCCAGCGGGGACGTACAATGTCGTTGTCACGAATCCAGATTCCACCAAGTTCGAATATCCCGGCGGCCTGACCGTCGCCGATACATCTCCGCTTCCCACGGCCACCCCCATGCCGTTTGACCGGCCGCAGATGGTGATCAGTTCCTACGAGATCAATGTTTCGCGGGTGCGTTCGGGAGACGATTTCAAACTCAATATTGATTTTGGCAATGCCGGCACAATTGCCGCTTTCAATGTGCAGGCAGTATTTACCTCGGAAGACCTCATTCCCACCAAAACTGGTGGAGTGATCTATCTGGGAACCATCCGCGCCGGCGACCACAACGACGCCACCCAGCCTTTCATCGCGATGGATTCTGTCTATGGGAAGGAAGTCGTTGTTGCCAATCTCACGTTGACCTATTACGACAGCGCAGGCACCGAATACACCGACAAATTCGCGCTCAGCATCCCTGTCGGCGGATCGAGCGCGGCGTATCCCACCGCCACTCCACCGGGGTGAACAATGCCCAATTGGTCATCACCAGTTACGCGGCGACGGTGGATCCGCTTCAACCCGGCGAGCAATTCCAACTCGGCCTCACCGTCCAAAACATGGGCAACACCAGCGCGAAGCACGTCACCATGATCGTGGGCGGCGGGTCTTCCGGTGAAAGCAGCGGCACGCCCCAGCCCGGCGGCGTTGCCGGAAGCGGCGGTGAATTTACCAATTTTGCGCCGGTCAATTCATCCAACATCCAATCGCTTGGAGATATTCCAGCGGGCGGCGTGTTGCAGGTTTTTCAAAGCCTCATCGTCAATGTTTCCACCAACCCCGGCGCGTACCCGGTGAAGATCACATTTTCGTACGTCAACAACAAGGGCGAAGTGGTCAACGATGACCAAGTCATCACCCTACTGGTGTACAGCCTCCCGAATGTTGATGTAAGTTTTTATCGCCCGCCCGATCCATTTTTTGCAGGCCAGCCGGGTTCATTGCCGATTCAGATCGTCAGCCTTGGCAAGCGGACAAGCGTGCTGGGAAACATGAAGATCACCACAACAGGAGGAACCATCGATCCTGACTCAACCCTGGTCGGCTCGCTGGACCCGGGCGGTTACTTCACTTTTGATTCGACTCTGACCCCGGATGCCGCAGGCCCGTTGGATTTAACCGTCACCATCGAATACACCGACGATTTCAACCAGCCTCGCACGCTCACCCGCAAACTGCACGTTGACGTGGAGGAGGCATTCATAGACACATCCACCGACCCGACTCAGGGCGGCGGCGGTGGCGGGGAATTTGTGCCTGTTGTGGAAGAGGAAAGTTTTCTGCATAAAATCTGGCGCGCCGTTCTCGGCCTCCTGGGTTTGGATTCGAATCCGCCGGACAGCGGCGTTCCAGTTGATTCTCAACCCTTCGAAGGAGAGCCAATGCCCATGCCGCCAGGCGGAGGCAAAGGCGGGTAGCGCATGAAATTTCTCGACCTGATCCGTCTGATCTTCGGCAACCTGGGCCGCCGCAAAGCCCGCGTGGCATTGACCGCCATTGGCGTGGTCATTGGCACGGCGGCGGTGGTCATCCTCGTCTCGCTCGGTGTTGGCCTGCAAAAAAGCGCCACCGACCAACTCTACGGAATCGGCGACCTGACCTTGATTGATGTCATGCCGGCCTAT
>JBBIUO010000114.1:0-1232 GCA_037440205.1 Chloroflexota bacterium | reverse complement strand
GCCGATGGTGGGCGGTGGGGGAGGCGGGGGCGGAGCGTTGCAGGAACCGGAACTCATCACCAATTCCGCCCTTGAACAATTCCGTTCGATCCCCGGCGTGCAATCGGTCATCCCGCGTGACTATTTGAATGCCGGCACGCTTATCTCCTATCGAAAATTGGAAGCCGGAGTGAGCATCATCGGCGTTGCCACCGACGACCTCGCAAACCTGGGACTCGAGGCTGAGCAAGGGTCAACCGAATTGAATCGCGGCTCAGTGGTGATTGGCTTCATGACCCCCAATAATTTTTACGATCCGCGCCTGCGCCCCGGCCAGGAACCGCCCCCACCGCCGGAGTTGTTCAACGAACAAATTCAACTAGTCATAATAAAGTGGGATCAACAGGGGAACACCACTCAAAAGACCATCAGCCTGCGCGTTTCAGGCATCCTCACCGAAACAGGCGGCGAATCTGATTACTCGTTTTACCTGCCGCTGGACCTGGTCAAAAGTTTGAACGAATGGGCAGGCGGCGTCCGCATCAATTACAACAAGACCGGCTACAACCAGGTGGTTGTCAAAGTGAACGATCCCAACCAGGCGCTGGATATTGCCGACCAGATCACCGAAATGGGATTCCAGGCGCTCACGCCGCAATCCTACCTGGAAAACATCAACGGCTATTTCCTCGTCTTGCAAATCGTTTTTGGCGGCGTGGGAGCCATTGCATTGCTGGTGGCCGCCATCGGCATCGCCAACACCATGACCATGTCCATTCTCGAACGCACACGCGAGATCGGCCTGATGAAAGCCGTTGGCGCAACCAACCGCGATGTGCTGTCCATTTTCCTTGGGGAAGCGGCAGGCATCGGGTTCATCGGAGGCGCGGGAGGAGTCCTCATCGGCTGGCTGGCCGCGCAAGGCATGAACGTGCTGGCGATCATCTATCTGGCAAATCAAGCCAGTGAACAGGGCGGGCCGCCCCCCAGCGTTGCCGTGTATACTCCCGCCTGGCTTCCCATCTTTGCATTGATCTTTGCCACCTTCATCGGGATGCTTTCGGGACTCTACCCCGCCCTGCGCGCTGCGACGATGATCCCCGTGCAGGCATTGAAGTACGAATGAACCCGCCGCTTCAAACCTGACCCTGAGCCTGCTCCTGCTTTCGAGAAGAATTCGACTCCCCCGAAAGAATTTTCATAGTGGGCTGATGTAAGTGATGGGTATCGTGGAGCGGGATGGAATCCCGCTG
>JBBIUO010000113.1:0-11260 GCA_037440205.1 Chloroflexota bacterium | reverse complement strand
GCGGGCATGGTAGATTTTCTCATCGCCTTCGTCATCCTTGTGATTTTGATGTTCTATTATCAAGTCGCCCCGGCATGGCATTTGGTTTGGACCCTTCCGCTTTTCCTTTTGCTTGCAATTATGACCGCCCTTGGCGTTGCCCTCTGGCTTTCTGCGATCAACGTCCAATATCGGGATGTAAACCAAGCCCTCCCGTTTCTGACTCAGTTTTGGCTGTTTGCCACACCCGTGGCATACTCTGCCTCTGTCATTTCCGAAAAATGGCAGGTTGTGTATTCCCTCAACCCCATGGCAGGCGTGGTCAACGGTTTTCGCTGGGCATTGCTCGGCACAGGCAACGGCCCCGACCTCTCGCTTTGGGTTTCGGTTGGGATTTCAATTTTGATTTTTGTCACAGGTCTCTTCTATTTTAGAAGCATGGAAAAGACCTTTGCGGATACGATATAACTCGCGTAGGCGACGTTCTCTTACGTCGCCGGTTGCGTTAGAGAATGCAACCTACGCAGGATAAATTATTTTTATGACAACAGCTATCAGCGTAAAAAACCTCGGCAAGCAATACAAGATCGGCGCGGCGGAGACGAAATTCCGCTACAACATGCTGCGCGACGTGATCGTGGATACGGTCTCTGCGCCCATTCGTCTGGCAAAGGCGATGATTGGCAGGTCCGACCGCCGCATGAATCAGAATTTCGTCTGGGCATTGAAGGATGTCTCCTTCGATTTGGAGGAAGGCAAAGTCCTCGGCATCGTGGGGCGGAACGGCGCGGGGAAAAGCACCCTGTTGAAAATCCTTTCCCGTGTCACTGAACCGACGACTGGAACTGTCACCGTGCGCGGAAGAGTCGGCTCACTCCTTGAAGTTGGGACAGGCTTCCATCCCGAATTGACAGGACGCGAGAACATCTACATGAACGGTGCGATTTTGGGAATGCGCCGCTCTGAAATTGATTCCAAATTCGATGAGATCGTGGACTTCTCTGAAGTCACTCAATTCATTGATACGCCCGTGAAGCGTTATTCATCGGGCATGTATTTGCGTCTTGCCTTCGCCGTCGCCGCGCACCTTGAGCCTGAAATCCTCGTCGTGGACGAAGTGCTGGCAGTGGGCGATGCTGAGTTCCAGAAGAAATGTCTCGGCAAGATGGGTGACGTGGCACAGCAGGGGCGCACAGTTTTGTTCGTCAGCCATAACATGTCTGCGATCCTCCGTCTCACGCAGGAAGCGATTGTGCTGAATAAAGGTCAACTCATCATGCGCGCGCCATCACAGGAGGCGGTTGATTTTTATCTTTCGTCGGGGCAATCGCAGGCGGGAGAGCGGGTTTGGGATGCAGAGGATGTCCCAGCGGCGAGTCAGCCTTTTACGCCGATCAGTTTGAAGGTCAAGGAAAGAAGCGGGAAGGTTGTGGATACGATCCGTTCCACAGAGCCAGTCACCATCGAATTCGAGTACAAACTCAGTTCACCTGTCACGGGTTTGCGTGTTGGACTCTATGTCAGCACGATGCGTGGCGAATATGTGTTTACTTCTTTTGATACCGATATGCCTGCTTTGTATGAAAAATTTGATTCGCGGAATGCGGGCCATTACGTCAGCCGCGCCGAACTGCCCGCCGATATTTTCAACGAAGGCCGTTACACCGTCGGCGTGAACGCGAGTTCGTTCGGTGTGCGCCGCTATTTCATGGATGAAAACGCGCTGGCATTCAACGTGGATATTTCCGGCGCGCCCGGCACGCAATGGGGCGAGCCGCGCGTGGGGCCGGTGCGACCGAGATTGAATTGGAAGATTGAAAAGATAGATTAGATAATTAGAGAATAGAGGACTGGTATCTAGTCCTCTATTCTCTAGTCTCTCACATGACAAAAACAAACACCTTTCGAGAACTTCTAGGCGACCTGCCTCTCACCGCCGAAATTGACTGGATACTGCGGTCGAAGAATCGTCCGCGCCGCGATCATTTCAATTTGGATCGTTTGCAAAAGTCGTTGCCCGCGGCGGTGGACGTGGTGAAGCCGTTTGCGCAAAACGCAAAACGCAAACTCGTCCTGAGCGAAGCCGAAGGGACGCAACACGCAAAACGCAACACGCAAACTCGCCCTGAGCAAGGTCGAAGGGACGCAAAACGCGTTTTGTTCTTCGCCACGCTTCATTATTGGATCGAGCAATCCGCTTATCTCGGATTGGTTCTTGCAGGCCTAGGGCATGACGTTACGTTATTGACCCTGCCTTATTCCGAATGGCATAAGGAAAAGGATAAATTTACACAGCGACAGAGAATCCTTCACACGAAGGATGCGCTTGAGTCTTTGTCGCCATTGATTCGACACGTTTCGATGTTGGATTTAACTTCACGCACCACGCACCACGCACCACGCAACATGACATCTCTTCCCGCAAAAATACAGGCAGACATCAAAGAAATTTCTTTATGGGATTCACAATACACCCTGATGCGCGAAGAAGTGGACATGAACGATCCGTCCGACCGCGCACTCTATGACCTGCGCATCGAGCGCAACACCTTCGCCGCCAAAGCCGCACTCGAATGGATGCAGGCAAGCAAGCCCGATGTGGTTTTGATTCCAAATGGCTTGATTTTGGAAATGGGAATCGTCTTCCGTGTAGCGCGTCATCTTGGCATTGACGCAGTCACTTACGAATTCAACGACCAGCGCGAACAGATCTGGCTGGCGCAGAATTCGTCCATCATGCAACAGGAAACGGATTACCTCGTCGAAGCGCGTTGCCAATTGCCAATTACTGATTCCATGTTCGAGCGCGTTGCAGATTTGGAAAACGCCCGCCGCGGCGCAAGAGTGTGGGGCAAATCGAAAAGACTCTGGCAATACGTCTCCTCACAAGGCGCAGACGCAACACGCAACACGCTTCAATTGGATAATCGTCCTGTCGTCATGCTCGCCGCCAACGTGCTCGGTGACAGCCTCACCCTCGGACGCGACATCTTCGCCTCTTCGATGACCGAATGGATCACAAAGACCGTGCAATATTTTGCCAGGCGGACGGATTTGCAACTCGTCATCCGCGTTCACCCTGGCGAGAAACTTGTCCCGCAAGCCAAGTCCATGGGAATGGTGGTGAAAGAAGCATTGCCTGAGATTCCAAGCCACATCCACGTCATCGGCGCATTGGACAAGATCAACACCTACGACTTGATCGAGATCGCGGATGTCGGCCTGGCGTACACCACCACCGTCGGCCTCGAAACCGCGATGAACGGACGCCCCGTCATTTCGTGCGGACAAACGCATTATCGCGGGCGCGGCATCACCATTGACCCGAATTCCTGGGACGAATATTACGCGGCGCTTGAAAAGGTTTTGGGTGATATCCCCGCCCATCAACTCACCGAAAAGCAGATCGAATTCGCCTGGAATTATGCCTACCGATTTTTCTTTGAATACCCCCGCCCCTTCCCCTGGCGGCTGATGAATTTCTGGGACGACCTCGCCGTGTGGCCTCTCGAAAAAGTGTTGAGCGACGAAGGCATGACGCAATTCAAAGACACCTTCGATTTTCTGGTTGGCGAACCATTCACGTGGAAGTAAAAATGCTCCGGTGGTCGAGTAGCCTTGCGCGTTCTTTGCAAGGCGTATCGAGACCACAAGTTTGAGATGCAATTTTATGTTTGCTAATTACTGCTGGCTTCGATACGCCGCTCCGCGGCTACTCAACCAGCGGAGTATGTGAGAAATAATGACCAACGACACCAAACAAAAAGTCCGCGAATTTTACGATGAGATCGGCTGGATGCAGGAGGACGATGGCAATTATCAAAATGCCCGCTACGAAGATTTACGTCCCGTCTCGCGCGAATATATTCACAAAACGCGCCTGCGCGTGATGAATGGATTGATTTCCACCGGCCGCTTCCTTCTGGACGCCGGGTCTGGTCCTGTCCAATATGAAGAGTACAAGGCCTATTCAGCGGGCTACCAAAAGCGCGTCTGCCTCGATATTTCCATCCAAGCCCTGCGTGAGGCGCGGACTCGCATCGGCGACCACGGCTTGTTCGTCGTTGGTGATCTGGCAAACCTGCCCTTCAAAAAAGATTCCTTCGATGGCGCGGTTTCGATGCACGCGATTCATCATTTGTCTTTACCCGAACACCCCAAAGCATACGGCGAGATTCATCGCGTGCTGGCGCCGGGACGCACGGCCGCCATTGTCAACGGCTGGAGCGATCCGCTCATCAGCCGCATGGCAGAGCCGTTCATCGGCCTGTTGCGCAAAATGACGGGGCGCGACGCCAAAAAGAAAAAAGAATGGCTGAGCGAAGATGCCCCCGCTGGTACATTTGTCGAGAAAATGTCCCCTGCCTGGCTCAAGCGCGAGATCGGCTCGAAGATGACGGTCGAACTCAAACCCTGGCGCGGACTCAGCACCCGCATTCTGCGGAATTTCATCCGTCCCTTCGGCGGGCGGGCGTTCTTGCGATTTGTCTTCTGGCTCGAAGGCGTTTTCCCGAAGTTCTTTGCCGAGAACGGACAGTATCCGTTGATTGTTGTGAAAAAATAACATGCAAAAATACACCGATAAAGATTACCTCACTAGGGAGCAGTACAAGGACTCGTTCAACCTCGATGCGCGGGTTGCCATTCATGTAAAATTCAGCACGAATCCGCAGGGCTGGTTGAATTGGGTTTTCGATGAATTGCTCAAACTGCCCGCCGATGCAAGGATTTTGGAATTGGGTTGCGGCCCCGCCTGCTTGTGGAAGAAAAACGCGGATCGAATCCCCGCAGGCTGGACCATCACCCTCTCGGATCTTTCCGACGGGATGCTTGATTCGGCGTGGCGGAATCTGGTCGTTACGGGACGCAGTTTCAAGTTCGAACGAATCGACGCGCAATCCATTCCCTATGAAGATCAACCCTTCGACGCCGTCATCGCCAACCACATGCTCTATCACGTCCCCGACCGAAGGCAGGCATTGAGAGAAATGCGGCGTGTCTTGAAGGATGACGGAGTCTTGTTTACGACCACCATTGGAGAAAATCACATGCGCAAGATGTGGGGCTGGATCGAACGCGCGAGCGGCAGCGAAAGAAACACATACACGTTGACGTTCACGCTCGAAAACGGAAAAGAACAATTGTGGGAATTCTTTTCGCGAGTGGAAATGACCCGCTACCCCGACGACCTGCGCGTGACGGATGTTTCCACGATCATGGCCTACATCCGCTCGATGACATCCACCGCGGATTTTCGGGAAGACGAGTTTCTGTCCATCGAGCGCGAACTTATGGAAATGATGAGAAAGAACGGCGAGATTTTTATTGCGAAGGATTCTGGTTTGTTCAAAGCATTGAAGTAAACGGTAGGTCAGGCTTATAGTCTGACATGTTTGGCGGGTTACAAACCCGCCCTACAGATAACAAGGAGTATTCATGGATTGGAAAAATCAAGTGGTGCTTGTCACCGGCGGCACAGGCTCGTTTGGCAAGAAATTTACGAAAATCCTTCTCGAAGATCACCAACCGAAGAAGGTCATCATCTTCAGCCGCGACGAGTTGAAACAGCACGAAATGCAGGTGGGCGGATTCAACGACCCGCGCCTGCGCTATTTCATCGGCGATGTGCGCGACAGGGAAAGACTCATCCGCGCGATGCACGGAGTGGATGTAGTTGTCCATGCCGCGGCGCTGAAGCAGGTTCCCGCCTGCGAATACAACCCGATGGAGGCCATCAAGACCAACATCATGGGCACGGCCAATGTCGTTGAAGCGGCGCTGGATGCGGGCGTGAAAAAAGTGCTCATGGTCAGCACGGATAAGGCTGTCAACCCGGCGAACCTGTACGGGGCCACCAAGTTGGCCGCCGAGAAGTTGACGATTCAAAGCAACGCCTATGCCGGGGGATCAGCAACCAGATTTTCGTGCGTCCGATACGGGAACGTTGTCGGGAGTCGCGGCTCGGTCGTTCCGCTTTTCCTCAAGCAGAGATCGAACGGCAAAGTCACCATCACCGATGACCGCATGACTCGCTTCTGGCTTTCGCTGGAACAGGGCGTTCGTTTCGTCATTCACTGCATCGAGCAGATGGAAGGCGGCGAAGTGTTCGTTCCGAAGATTCCCAGCACAAAGGTCGTTGACCTTGCGCGTGCCATCGCCCCCACAGCGGAAATTGACATCATTGGCATCCGTCCCGGCGAGAAACTTCACGAAATGCTCATCTCCGAAGACGAGGCGCGGCACACCATCGAACTTGAAAAGATGTTCGTCGTCCAGCCTGCCGAGGCCACGTGGTTTGGTTACTCGTGGAAGGACAAGGGCAAAACGCTGAAAGAAGGGTATTATTATTCGAGCGACAACAACTCGGAGTGGCTCGACGTGGAAGGAATCAAAAAATACATCGAGCCGTTCGAAGAGCTGTTCACGCAAGGCAAACTTGAAGGATGATGGTATGTGTGTGAAATAGGTAAACAAGCGCGCAAGTAAACAGGTAGACAAGTAACATGTAATTGGATGTCTGCATGTGTACCTGTGTACCTGTGTACCTGTGTACCTGTGTACCTGTGTACCTGTGTACTTGTGTACATGTATACGTGTGTACATCTATCATGAGAGGCCAATCATGAAACTCCTTATTACCGGCGTCAGCGGCTTGCTCGGCATCAACCTCGCACAGGAGACGATGAACGAGCATGAAGTGATCGGCGTGGATCGCGGCAAACTCGTCCATGCGCCCTTCGACATGTTGAAAGCGGATTTGTTGACTCCCGGCGCGGTGGATGCCGTTCTCAATTCGGCGCGCCCCGATTGGGTGATCCATTGCGCGGCTCTTGCCAACCTCGAAGATTGCGAAGACAACCCCGAACTTGCCCGCCGCCTCAACACGGAACTGCCGGCGCATATGGCAAAGGCTTGCCGGGCGCGTGGCATCCCGCTCGTTCACATCTCCACCGACGCCGTTTTCGACGGACTCTCGATTGCCTTTTACAAGGAAGAGGACGCGCCCAACCCGTTGAGCGTCTATGCCAAAACCAAACTCAACGGCGAACGCGCCGTGCTTGCCGAAAACCCCGATGCGATCGTGGCGCGAGTCAACTTTTACGGCTGGAGCCTGAGCGGCCGCCGGAGCCTCGCCGAATTCTTCCACCACAACCTCACGCACAACAAAAGCATGACCGGCTTCACCGATGTGAAATTCTGCCCCATGCTCGCAAACGACACCGCCCGCACGCTCGTCAAAATGCTCAAAAAAGGGCTGAGCGGCCTGTACCACGTCGTTGGCCCGCAGGCCATGAGCAAGTACCAGTTCGGCGTCGAGATCGCCCGCAAATTCGGCCTGCGCGCCGGCGAAATCTCCCCCAAATCCATCAACACCTCCAGCCTCAACGCCCGCCGTTCCAACAACTTATGCCTGTCTGTCCACAAGATATCCACAGCCCTCGGCGAGGCTTTGCCCGAGTTTTCCACAGGTCTGAACGAGTTTTTCACACAATACCAGCAGGGTTATCCACAGAAAATCCGCAGTTACCAACAGGTTTGAAGCGGCTTTCTGGCGTTTCTCCCAGGCTTATCCACAGGCCGCACCCCAAAAACAGGAAGTTTTCCACAGGAAACCTGCCGATTCTCCCCAAAAACCAGCCTTTCCGACCGAGTTATCCACAGATTCTACAGAGTTATCCACAGAAAGACCCACCCTTACCCACATCTTTTGGGGATGTCCTGCCCGAAAAGCATTTTCCACCCGCATTTTGACCCTGCCATCTAACATGACCCAACCCTCAGCCCCGCTTCGCCCTACCCCCGGCCTGATTCACCACAACCAGCCTGACCTGCGCTTTTGCACACCAAGGAAAAACCATGCACAATCATGCGCCATTGGAATACGTCTGCCCGTTCTGCCTGCTGGTTCAAGGCGACGAAAACAGCCAAACCGAACTAAAACGAACGGACGTCGTTTTCCAAACTGCCGACGTCACCGCTTTTATGGCAACGAGAAAATATCCCAACAATCCGGGTCACGTGCTTGTCATTCCCAATCAACACTTTGAAAATATCTTCGATCTGCCGTTGACCCTTTCATCGGAAATCCATTCATTGAGCAGGGATGTGGCCCTGGCAATGAAAGCGGAATATCACTGTGATGGGATCATGCTTCGACAGCATAACGAACCTGCCGGCGGTCAAAATATCTGGCATTATCATCTTCATGTCATCCCACGTTATCAAAACGACGATTTTCACAACGCGAAAAAAAGCCCATTTGAAGCGGATGAGCGCGCACGATATGCTCAAAAGTTGAAAAACTGGTTTGCAAAGTTTGAAAAATAGTCATGCCTCTCGAACTCCTCAAATCCCAAACCGGACGGACCCTCATCGAATCCCATCGCGGCGTGGAAGGCGACATGCCCGAAAATTCCTGGCCTGCGATACAACTCGGCCATCAACTAGGCGCGGACTTGATCGAAGTGGATGTTCAATTGAGCCGCGACGGCGTCCCATTTCTGCGCCACAATTACCAACTGCCTGATGGGCGTTGGTGCCACGATTTGACATTGAATGAATTGAAGGAACTCAAAATCGAGGGCGAGTCCCTGCCGAAGTTGGAGGATGTCCTTGCCTGGGCGAAAGAGTCGGGGGCGCATTTGTCGCTGGATATGAAAACCTTCTTCAAACCGGAAGGAATCCTGGCGAAGGAAGTCATTCGCCTGCTGGAAAAGACGAATACAAAAGATAACGTGTTGTTGCTATTTTTCGATCACGTGGAATTGCTCCACACAAAACTTGCCCATCCCGAATTGGCTGTCCGCGCCCTGCTCACGGGAAGGCTCTTGAATTATGCCGAGTACCTTCAAAAGATCAAAGCGGATTGTGTCAGCCTTTCCTACGGAATTCTCCGTCCGCAGGATATTGAGCAAATCCATTTGGCAGGCGCCGCCGTAACCCTCATCGAATACTGGAATCAAAACAGCAATTTGTTTCGCCAGTACGACATTGACGTGCTCTCGGTTGGCAATCCAGTGGATGGCAGAAGGATTTTGAAATACCATTAAAATCGTGGATAATGAATCATGAAAAAGCCAATCGAAGGTGAACACTGGTACTTTGTGGACGAATCGGGTGACCCGACTTTTTATGACCGTCATGGAAATCTGATTGTCGGCCAGGAAGGATGTTCACCAATTTTTGTTTTGGGCTTCGTCGAGACCGATGATCCTCATTCCATGCGAATTGCGCTGAACGATCTCCATGTGCGACTCGCCGCAAACGAGTACCTCAGTGACATCCCTTCCATGAAAAAGACAAATATCGCTTTTCACGCCAAAGACGATAGCCCCGAAGTGAGGCAGGCTGTATTTGAAACATTGCATGTATTGGATTTTAAAGCGCAGTTTGTTGTCGCCCGCAAAAAGGAACGCATCTTTCGAAACTCTTTTCACGCAAGTGAAAGCGAGTTCTATGATTACCTGATCAGCCTCCTGTTCGAGAACGTTCTCCATCGCCATGCCATTAACCATGTATACATTTCACAGCGTGGGACCCGTCTTCGTCAGGAAAAATTAGAAAAAGCTGTTTCGAGCGGGATGGCCAATTTTGAAAATCGTTGGAAGCATAAAGTCGCAACTGAGACACGAATTTTCCCCCATACCGCCGTTGGTGAACCCTGCCTGCAAGCAGTGGATTATATGAACTGGGCCGTCTATCGCGCTTTTGTAAAACGCGAAATGCGCTATTTCCGTTTTGTGCAAGACAAGGTCAGTTTGTTGGTAGACCGCTATGATACCGCCAAATACCCAAGGAATTGGTATAACCGAAGCAATATATTTGACATAGAAAAAACCAGCCCTCTATAGGCTAGGCTCGGATTTCGAGCGCACGGCATGGAGCCGACTTTCACCTATAGCCGACTGGCTATTTATGCAGTCATTATATAACAGTTGTTGACAAAATTCCATTGCAATTTTACCCAAAAGACACGAACCCGGCAAAAATCTCACTTCGGAGGAACAAAAATGGAAATCAAATTCGGAAAACACACCATTGGCCTGAATCACCCCACCTACTTCATCGCGGATATCGCCGCCAACCACGATGGCGACCTGGATCGCGCGAAAAAACTCATCCGTCTGGCAAAAGAAGCGGGCGCCGACGCCGCCAAATTCCAAAACTTCGACGCGCCAAAAATCGTCTCCGATTACGGCTTCAAAGCCATGAGCGGCGGACAGGTTTCGCATCAGGCCTCGTGGAAGAAATCCGTGTTCGAGGTGTACAAGGGCGCGTCCATCCCATTTGAATGGTCAATGACTTTGGTGGAGGAATGCAATGAGGTTGGCATTGACTATTTCTCCTCGCCCTATGATTTCGAAGCGATTGATTTCCTCGACCAGTATGTCGAGGTCTACAAGGCCGGCTCCGGCGAAATTGACTGGATCGAAGCGCTGGAGCGCATGGCGTCCAAAGGCAAGCCGTTCTTCGTTGCCACGGGCGCATCCACGATTGGCGAGGTGCAAAAAGCCGTCCATGCGATTTTGAAATTGAACAAGCAACTCGTCCTCATGCAGTGCAACACCAATTACACCGCCAGCCCGAATAACTACGACCATCTGCATATCAATGTGTTGAAGACCTACGCGGCGATGTTCCCCGATGTGATTCTGGGACTCTCCGACCATACGCATTCGGTCGCTCCCGTGCTTGGCGCGGTGACATTGGGTGCGCGCGTCATCGAACGTCACTTCACCGACAGCAACGACCGTGAAGGTCCCGACCACAAGTTTGCGATGAATCCCGAAAACTGGGCGAAGATGGTCGAAGAGACGCGCCTGCTGGAGCGCTCGCTGGGCAGTTCCGACAAATTCATCGCTGGCAACGAGCAGGAGACGCAAATCGTCCAACGCCGATGCCTGCGCGCGGCGCGCGACATCGTGGCAGGGGAGGTGTTCACCCGCGACATGATTGACGTTCTCCGCCCCGCCACCCCCGGCGCAATCAAACCCGACCAGATTCAAAATGTCATCGGCACAAGGGCATTGCACAGTTTCAAATACGGCCAGGAATTAAGATGGACGGATTTGGGGGCGTAAGTTCCAAGTTCCAAGTTTCAAGTTTAAAGTAAATGTTGAAAATTCATGTGTGCGATATTTCAAGGAGAACGACATGACAGCAGTGACAAGGTTTGAGGATTTGATTGCCTGGCAGGAAGCGCGAAAGTTAATGCAAATGGTATATCAGGTTTCTTCAGAAGGATCATTTGCAAAGGATTTCGAGATGCGCGATCAAATCC